>JAQXIG010000111.1 GCA_029007685.1 bacterium
AGGGTGCTATAATCCAGAAGGAAGCAATCAGCAGAAGCTAATACACCTTCATTATTTTTAGCATATAATTGTGAAGCTTCATCAATGAATTTAGACAACTGTTCATATTGTTTTTCACTATCATTATATGTTAAATTTCTAGCAGCAGGTATTACTATGACTAATAATAGACCAATTAATACTACTACTATTAAAAGTTCAACCAAGGTAAAACCTTTTTTGTTTTTCATCTCCTATATCATCTCCTTACTTTATATACTCATTCTAACATACATTTTTTTCTTTGCAAACAAAAAGAGACAATTTTTATCAATTTTCGCCAAGAACTTAGGGCGTTAAAGGCAAAATAAGCAAAAGCGAGCACAAGGTCTGGCTTTTCTATAAGAAATATAATCAAAAGTGCAAACCGCACTTTTGATTATCAACTTTTTCGGCATTTCGATCGACTATTTGTTCGTATTAACAAGATCAAATTACTATTTTTATCATAATTTTACTCTACACCTATTCGCTTCTACTCTTCACTATATCAAACTCATTATCTTTTAAAGAGAAAATAGTGTTATGATAAGAACGAAAAATTAATCTGCAATCATTACACTATATAACTCATTTCCCACTTTAAGTAAATTTCATTGATGAACAAACTTTTTGACTTTAATACTCATACAAACTGTCTTAAAATGAGTAAAAAATAGCCATCATACTACTTATCTGTCATTTACCTAACTCAGTTCTCAAGACCTTGCTTTGGTATGTCTTTTACTATTAGTGATTTTAAACCTTCTAGATTTCAGGACTTATAAGTTCACCCAGGTTTGCTTAATATACCTTGTGAACCCGCCAAGTTCTTAGACCCAATGGAATTTATAATATCTAACTTTAACGATACTATAAATGTTACTTACTGCAAAAAAAGGAGGACATGAGCTTTCATATTTTATATTTTAATATCGAGGGTCAATCACTTCACACTTTCGCATTTCGGATCGAGCACTTTCTTGTCTGCACTTAAACCTAATCTCACGATTTTTTCTCAAAAACTAGATACTGGCTCTTTGCTAGAGATTGCCAGATTAGGAGTTTCACCTAATTATATATTAAGGGCCGAACTAGCACACCTAATATATAAAAAAGGGTTGTGAAAAGCAATTTTTATTTTTTACAATACTCTCTTTTGTAAGCTTCACAATTATATGCTAAAAATAATGAAGGTGTATTAGCTTCTGCTGATTGCTTCCTTCTGGATTATAGCACCCTTTTAAATGAGGGCTTAATCGAACAAGAAAATATTTCTTGTTCAGGACAAATTGCCTTCCAAAAAAATTCTAAAGGTAGTTACGATACTACTCAATTCTTAACTTGTACAGATAAAAAAGGAAAAGTAGTTCACGAAGCTGATGCCTCTAAAATTCCGAATTGTACTAGTGCTAATAGTAAGTTTACTATTAAGGCTAACTTATTTAAGGATGATAAGTATCAAGAGGAATATACCCCCGGTGAGTGGGCTAGATACGTTTATGCTGAACACTCTGCCGAAGAAGGATATGACATTACTGTTGATCACTACGAGTATAGCTATGATAATCTAAATTGGACTTCTATGGAGGATTATAACAAACAAGCATATACGAATAAGAAAGGTCCAGTTTGGGTTAAAGCCATTGATGCACAAGGCAATACCAGCAACATTTTGTCATACAACATCAAAACTGATAGCAAGGGTCCTACATTTACTGTATCTAGTAATTCAAATGAGATTACTAGTGACAATCATATTATTGCTTACATTTCTGATGTTCGTGATGGCGATGGTGTTGGTATTGATGAAACGAATGCTTATTCTTTTGATCGTGGAAAAAGTTGGGGCTCTGAGAAGCAGACCAAATATGCTTTGAGTCAAGCTGGATCCGATCATGTGGTTTATGTCAAAGATAAGCTTGGAAATCAAAGTGAACTACCTGTCCAAATAATTATGGCTTGTAGTGGTTCAGGAGGTACCGCTGACCCTAGTGATGTTGTTGCTGGAAAAACTTTCTGGAAAGATGGTCAGTTAATTGAAGGTACTTTAACTGTTGTTTCTGAAAAAGAAATCATAGAAACAATAACACCTGGGGATACTCAAATTGAATATGTTTTACAACCTGGTATTTATAAAGAAGTTGTTAAAATTCATATTCAACCGTCTGTATGTGACACTACAGGTGATGCTACACCTTCTGATATTATCGCTGGTAAAGTTGCTTGGGTTAACGGTCAACGTTTAGTTGGTACTTTGTCCGATCGTAGTGGTCAACCTATTGAGATAACCCCAGAATGTGTAGGAGATAAATGTTCTATTCCTGGTGAAGTTCCAGTGCCTCCAGGATGTTATGATGATAACAGTATCATTTCTAATAAATTAGAAGGTACTGCCACTCCCAATAAGATCCTAGCTGGTTATACCGCTTGGGTTTACAATGAAACTACTGGAAAAAATGAAAAGATTACAGGTACTTTAAAAAGTTTCTCTGGTGATCAATCAGATTCCACTACAGGAGATCCTACTGCTGATTCTACTAGTGGTGGAAAATTAACGATTTCTACTCAAAATCCAAATCCTGAATTTAATATTAAAGAAGGATTTCATGATGGTACTGGTAAAGTTACTGTCGACTTAGAAGATACCACAGCTACTACTGCTGAAATGATTTTAGCTGGACAAACTGTTTGGATTTCCAATGGTTCTACGAATACTAAAATTACAGGTACCATGGAAAATCATGAATCAATAGATGGTAACGTTGCGAAAGAAAACGGTGGTGGTTTAATTCTACCAAACCAAACATTTGACATTCAACCTGGTCTTTACACAGGTGGTAGTGTTAAAGTTACTTTAGGTGATAATCCGGGTCTATTACTTGGAAATTCCGACAGGATGAATGGTGGCTTCAAATCCGAATACCTACTAAAAGGAAATTTTGCTTGGGGAAGAGCAAGCGATCTAGATGGACAGAATGTTTTAATAGAAGGTACTATGGAGAATCGTGGTACATTCAATCGTGCGATCA
>JAQXIG010000112.1 GCA_029007685.1 bacterium
GATTCATCACATGGGAAAATCTCTATTTCTTTGATTAGTGAAGAAATTAGAGATTTTTTCTCTTCATCGCTGATTTTGTCATATACCTTATCGCTGTCGGATAGTGTGTAGGGGACAAACAAATACAAGTAAATCAAGGGACTTCCTCAATCTTTAAAAGGCTATGATGGTAACGGTTATAGTCTTTTTTCATGAGGTAACTACCGTAAGCAAAGATATTCCCACCCACAATATTCTGCTACCCAATCCCTCGATAACTAACGGGCGAGAAAATCATAAATCAGTACCAAATGCAATAGCTATCACTGCTGTATCAATTTCACTCACCAATGGGTAGGAAAGGGAAAGAGAGACAGGAAAGCTAAAGAGAGAACCAAAGAAAAGTAAAAGACAGTGAGATAGAGAATGATGTTAGTTATCTTATCAATCAATACTTTTACATCTAACCATAGATGTACCACCACAGGAGGGCAAAGACCATGAACAAAAAGCAAGAACAACAGATTGTAGACTATTACAGCAGCATAGACAGATATATCCGCAGTGACTGTCATTCTGACAGCAATCAGACCGTATTCACAAAAGAGAATAACAGATACCAGTGGCTTGTGTTGGAGCAGACCGACACCGTTTACACAAGGGATAAGGAAGTCATACGGAAACTTGACGCGTCGGTTGCCGACTTCCCCGATACATACAAGCTGATGAAGCAGGACGAGGTATCTAAGACTTATTCCTTTCCGAACTCGTTCGTCAGCTATCGCAAGCCGAGAAAGTTAAGTGACGAGCAGAGGGAACAGGCAAGGCAGATGATGATTGAACGAAATAGAAGGATTTAAACAAATGTTAAGTATATATCTTTGATTTTGTGTTATACTTGTCATAAGTAATAAGTTCTTTCGATATTCGTTAGGATTTTTCTTTTCCATTAATATTTTATCGGATTTATTGCTTTTTTGTATACAAATGGTGTTACATCAATTCTAACGCTGCAAGATCAAAAAAATTAGAAAAAAAACTTCATTGACACAGGAAGAATTATCATTTAATCTTAATATAGCTAGGCAAGCTATTATAAAATGGGAAAGCGGTATCAGCTATCACCAATTTAATTACCATTAGGGAGTTATTTAATATTTCTTTAGATGATTGAATAAAGGATGATATTGATTATTCTTATGCTAAGATTGAAGAATTAGATGATTTTGTTGAAATTAATATTTCTGAATCATAGAACCTTAACCAAACTTTATTAAGCTTGTCTTTTGATTCAAAGAATGGAGAATAGTTATGAAAGGTGTCATTCAGGTTAGCAACTTAACTAAAAAATATAAAAACTACAAAGCAATTGATGATTTGTCATTTGAAGTATACGATGGGGAAATATTAGGATTATTAGGACCTAATGGTAGTGGGAAAACCACAACTATTCATTGTATTTTATCACTACTTAATTTTAATGGAGGCAGTATTCGTATTTTTGATCAAGAAATGCAACCGAACGCTTATGATATTAAAAAGAAAATAGGTGTCGTATTTCAAGAGGTAGCAGTATTTGAAGAACTGACCGTGTATGAGAATATCGATTATTTTTGTGGGCTTTATATTCAAGATAAAAAAATTCGTAAACAGTATATTGATGAGGCGATTCAGTTAGTTGGATTAGAAGAATTTAGAAAGTTTTATCCTAAACAATTGTCCGGAGGATTACTACGAAGACTTAATATTGCTTGTGGTGTTTCTCATAAACCAAAACTTATCTTTTTAGATGAGCCAACGGTAGCAGTGGATCCACAAAGTAGAAATCATATTTTAGCAGGGATAAAAAAATTACGTGATCAGGGAACTACAATTGTTTATACGACACATTATATGGAAGAAGTAGAAATTCTATGTGATAGAGTTATTATTCTAGATAAAGGAAAAATGATCGCAGATGGGACGAATGATGAATTAAAGGAACTTGCTCATATAGAAGAAAAAGTTAGTGTAGAAATATTGAATTTAGATGATAAGTATATTGAAGAAATTATAGCATTCGAAAATGTGGAAGAGGTCACTTATCATAATAATATTTTACTGGTCATTTATAAAAAAGGTAAAAATAATCTAGTAGGATTAATAGAGTATTTGAAGAAAGAGAGTATTGCATATAATAAGATCTATTCTGAGAGACCAACTCTGAATGATGTTTTCTTAGAACTGACAGGTAAGGAGCTTCGTGACTAATGTTGATTCATAATTTTAAATACGCTTTCAAAACTCTCTTTCAAGATAAAATGCTAATCTTTTGGACTTTTGCTTTTCCAATCATATTAGGAACTTTTTTTAATATGGCTTTTTCTAATATAGAAAAAAGTGAAAAATTAAATATTATTAATATTGCTATCGTTGAAAATGAAGAATTTAGAAATAGTCAAATCTATCAAGAATCATTTAAAGTATTGAGTGATGAAAAAAATAAGGATAGATTGTTTGATATTCAATATGTGACAGAAGAAAAAGCAAGAAAATTGCTTGATGATAATAAAATTACAGGTTATTTGGTGTTAGAAGATAATCCTAAAATAGTAGTTACCACCAGCGGTGTGAATGAGACTATATTAAAATATGTAATAGAAGAAATTAGTCAAACTGAAAAAATAATCAATACTTTAGTTGAAGCTGAAATGGAAAAAGAAATACCATTAAGACATGATCAATATGATTATAATACCGTTTATACCAAAATATCTGACATGATAAATAGTATGGATACCAATATAGAAAATATATCAAACAGTAATTTAAGTTATACCATGATTGAATTTTACAGCTTAATGGCAATGACTTGTTTGTATGGCGGAGTCCTTGGTATGGTTGCTCTTAATAAAAACTTGGCAAATATGAGCAGTCAAGGAAAAAGAATAGCTATTAGTCCTACTTCAAAAGGAAAAATAATATGGGGTAGTATTCTAGCAAGTTATATGACCCAATTAATAGGAATTACCTTATTGTTGATTTATACAACATTGGTTTTTCATGTTGATTATGGAAGTAATTTACTACTAATTGTAGTATTGGCATTAGTTGGTTGTTTAGCAGGTTTATCACTAGGAATTGCAATTGCTACTTTAGTCAAAAGCAATGAGAAGGTAAAGATAGGAATTTTGATGGCGATTACGATGTTTAGCTGCTTCTTATCTGGAATGATGGGAGTTACTATGAAATATGTGATAGATAAAAATATTCCTATTGTTAATAAGCTTAATCCTGCTAGTATGATAACAGATGGATTTTATTCATTATATTATTATGATACCTTGAATAGATTCTATCTTAATGTAGTAAGTTTGATTATTTTTGCTTTTGTGATGATTGGGATAGCTGTGTTTAGTTTGAGGAGGCAAAAATATGACAGTATTTAAAGCTTTTTTAAAGGTATTAAAATCCTGTAAGATTCCAATTATACTGTATACATTATGTTTGGTTTTGTTCTCTGTTTTTTTTGTGGAAACTAATGATAGTTCTACTAATTTTGTTGCCAGTAAACCAGATGTATTGATTGTAAATTATGATGAAGAAATAGGGATCACGAAAGGTCTTATTGACTATATAAAACAAAATAGTAATATTATCGAATTAAAAAATGATGAAAATGTTATTCGTGATGCTTTGTTTTATCGGGATATAAATTATATTATATATATTCCTAAT
>JAQXIG010000113.1 GCA_029007685.1 bacterium
GTTATGAGTGTAGCAATATCTAATGAAAGATTAAAAAGAAAAGGACTAGTGATGCCACTAGACCATTACTTAAGAGTGCATACTGTAATATAAATTGAACCGCCGTATACCGAACGGTATGTACGGTGGTGTGAGAGGGGCAAATTAAATAAATTCTATTTAATTTTCTCTACTCGATTATTTATGTTGAGTTAAGAATGTTATTATGATGATAGATGAAGATTTTTATCATTATTATTTTGTAATTTTTTCTTTCTTTTGGTATACTCATAGTAAAGAGGATAGGAGTTGAAACAAATGAGTAACAAAGTACTAGATAATCATTGTCCATGTTGTAGTGCCCCTCTTTTTTATAATACTACAACTAATCATTTTAAGTGTAATTATTGTGGTAATGAATTTGAATTAAAAGACTTGCAAAAAACAGAAGATGTCACTTTTGAGAAGGGGCATAATGAAACCAATGTGGATCCTGTTTATGTGGCTTATAGTTGTTCTAATTGTGGAGCTGAAATTGTTGCGGATGAACATACATCATCTACTTTCTGTTTATATTGTGGGAATGCGGCAATATTAAAAGATAAATTGTCAGGAGAATTTAAACCAAATAAAATCATTCCTTTTAGGACGGAGAAAGAAACGGCTATTACAGCTTTTAAAAATTTGTCTAAAGGTAGACCATTCGTTCCTAAAGATTTTCTTAGTCAAAAGAATATCAGTAAAATTACGGGATTATATATTCCTTTTTGGTTGTATCAGGTTAAAGTTTCTGGTGGTATAGAAGCTGAAGGAGTTAAGGTTAGTAGTTGGACGAGAGGTGATGTCCATTATACCAAAAAGGATTATTATAAATTAGCTAGAGTTGGAGAAATGGATTATGAGAAAGTTCCTGTTGATGGCTCTACTAGATTTCATAACGATATTATGAATGCGATTGAGCCTTTTGATTATCAATATTTAATTGATTTTAATTATCGCTATTTATCAGGATTTTTGGCTGAAAAATATGATCTTGATAGTGAAATTTCTTTTGAAGAAGCAAAAAGAAGAGTTTTAACCTCTGCAAAAGATATTATGTATAATGATATGGAACATTACACTACCAAGACGATTACTAATAATACGATTAAGGCGGAAAAAACCAATGTTGAGTATGTATTGTTGCCTGTTTGGATGATTAACGTTAAATATCAAGGGCAGTTTTATTTGTTTGCAATGAATGGACAAAGCGGAAAATTTATAGGTGATATTCCACTTGATCAAAAGAAAGTCATTATTTACGCGATTGTAATCTTTATTGTCTTATTTTTTGTTATTATGATTGGTAGTTATATGTTGTATCAGATGGGGGTTGTATTATGAAAAAATTTGTGAAATGGGTATTACTTAGTTTTTTTCTTGTTAGTTTTCCTCATCTAGTACACGCTTCAGTTATTACTTATGAGAGAACATCTGATAATCAATATGGAGTTAATAAACATTGGAATGTTGGAGGACATAATATTGATAATGTTATGGATACTCCTTATGTGGATGCTACTAGTAAGATTTATGATTTTTCAGATATATTAACTTCTGATGTAGAAAAACAATTATACCGTCAAATTCAACAGTTTATTCAAACTACTAATATGGATATGGTAATTGTTACTTATAATTTACCATATGAATCTGATTCTGAAAATGAGTATTTTGCGACTGATTTTTATGATTATAACGATTTTGGGATTGATTTTGAGACCTATAGTGGGGTGTTATTGTTTAGAAATACTTATGAACGAGATCGATATTATAATATTTATACTTTTGGAAAAGCACAATTGTATTTTGATTTTGATCGATTGGATGTTACGCTAGATAATATGTACTCTTATTTTACTACGGATGATTATTTGTCTGGGATGAGTATTTTTGTTGATAATATGTTGGAGTATTATCAACAAGGTATAGTTAGCAAGTATAAAGATTATTATGTGGATGAGGATGGATATTTACAAAAGAGGTATGTACCCCCATTTTTCATTGCAGGAATTTTTTCTTTAGTTATTACTACAATTATTATGTTTGTTTTGATTAAGAAGAATAAAATGGTGAAGAAAGCTAGTAAGGCTGATGATTATTTACTTAGTGATTCAATTCGATATAGTTTAAAAGAGGATCAGTTTATTCGTTCTCACACTTCGTCTTATCGAATTAGTTCCTCATCTGGTGGAGGTTCATCTGGTGGCTCTTCTGGTGGTGGCCATTCTAGTGGTGGAGGAAGGCATGGCTAAAAACAGTATCATTTTTGATACTGTTTTGTTTTGTCTAAATAAGTATGGATATCACTAGAGATTTTGTGTATACAATCTAGTAAATCGTAGTTTCGATATCTTTTTGTAATATTAGCGGCTTGTAAATTTTCTTCGTTAAAGTCTTTTTGGTCTTTTAAAAAGCGGCGGCATAGTTCATCGAATTTTGGTTTTTTTTCACTTCTTTCTCTATTGATTGCTCTTTGTAAGCGTATTTCATCTTCTATTTCAATGTAAATGGGGATTACAATGTCATCACCATAGTATTTTTTTAAGGATTGATATCCTATTAAAGTATTAATAGTCATATAGTTATGGTGTTCTAGGTCTATATTAGTCACTGCGGTGAAGTAAGTCCAGATTCCCTGTTTTGTATTATAGGATCTTGCTTCGATAATTTGATTTTGACTTAGCATTTGGTGATATATCTCGTTGGTTACAAAGTGATAAGAGATACCATCCATTTCTCCTTTTCGGATAGGTCTTGTTGTATAGGGAACTATTTCTAGTATTTCTGGAAATTCTTTGGATAAGGCTTTAAAAACACTATCTTTCCCACTTGCGCTTTTTCCGATAAAACAAAAAATTTTTCCCATTTTACTTTCCTTCTTTCAATCTATCTAGTTTTTCTTTAATTTGTTTTAATATGCGTTCATTTGGTGAAGTGTCTTGCGGTTTGAAGTATTTTTTCGTAATTAAATTATTAGGTAGATATTGTTGAATTACAAAATGATTGGGGTAATCGTGCGGATATTTATAAATAGTGGAGTGGATTTTAATAGTGTCAGGTATATCATCACATCTACCAGTTTCTACATCACTAATTGCATGATCTAAAGCAATGTGAGAAGAATTAGATTTAGGAGATAAAGCCATTTGAACAACGATATCTCCTAAAGGAATTCTAGCTTCTGGTAGGCCTACTAATTCAGAAGCTGATATAGCGGCCATCACTCTTGGACCGATGTCGGGGTTTGCTAGGCCAATATCCTCGTAAGCAATGACACTTATTCTACGATAGATACTATCTAAGTCACCAATAGTAATTAATCGAGCCAGATAGTGAAGAGAGGCATCTACATCACTGCCACGAATAGATTTTTGAAAAGCGGATAGTAAATCATAGTGATCTGATTCGTCTTTGTCAGATGTGATGATAGGTTTACTATTAATAGTTTTTAGTAGTTCTAAATCCACTTTTTTATTGTTACTAGAGAAATAGGCAAGTTCTAGTAAATTATAAGCATATCTTAAATCATTTCCTGCTAAGTTAGCGATCTGTTTTAGTGATTTGTTGTCTATTTTGATTCCTGCTAAGTCTGAATGATTACAGGCCTTTTTTAATCCTTCTATAATATCATCGCTATCTAATGGTTTTAATTCAAAAATATGGCATCTACTACGAATGGCAGGATTGATTTTAAAATAGGGGTTAGAAGTTGTCATACCAATTAATGTAATTAAGCCACTTTCTAGCTGAGGAAGAAGTAAATCTTGTTTATCTTTGTTTAAACGATGGATTTCGTCCATGATTAGGACCATACCATCATACATTTTCGCTTCTTCTACTACAACATCAAAATCCTTTTTATTATGGATAGTAGCGTTTAAAAAACGGTATCTTACTCCTAAATCCTTTACGATTGCAATCGCAATAGAAGTTTTTCCAATACCAGGCGGTCCATATAGTATCATAGAAAATAGTTTTTGATTTTCTATGAGGTTTCGTAATACTTTTCCATGGCCTAATAAGTGTTTTTGTCCTATTACTTCCTCAATTGAATTTGGTGTAAGTTTTAAGGCTAATGGTTTATTCATTTTGATCACCTTTTTTTTATTGTATCAGAAATTTGCGAATTGTGCTATAAATGTGTTATAATTATTCAGGATATTGAGTGTGATCTTATGAATTTGGAAAAACAGATGATGGAATATTTAGAATATGTTTTAATTGAGCAACATTTAGCTGAAAATACAAAAAAGTCTTATCAGATGGAGTTGAATAAATATGTTTGTTTTTTAAATCGAGAACGTGTTTGTGATATTAAAAAAGTAACTGTTGATCATATTCTTTTATATTTAAATTGTTTAAGTAGAGATGAATTGTCCGCTAGAAGTATTGCGCATAGTATTACTGTGATTCACAATTTTCATCAATATTTTTTGAAAGTGGGCTATTTGGATATAGATGTTTCTAAAGGAATTGAACAACCTAAGTTAAGAAAATCGCTGCCACATACATTAACAGTGGAGGAGGTAGATCGATTACTAAATATTCCATTAGAGACTCCATTTGACTATCGTAATAAAGCTATGTTAGAATTATTGTATGGGACTGGGCTTAGAATTAGTGAATTATTGTCATTGCAGTTAAATGATATTGATTTTATTAATTGTACTGTTCGATGTATGGGGAAAGGAAAAAAAGAAAGAATTGTTCCTATTAATGATTATATTATTCAGTATTTGAGTCTTTATTTGGAGCATAGAGGGTTGTTGTTGAAAAATAAAGACTATAAGGAATTATTTTTAAATAATCATGGAAAGCCGATTACGAGACAAGGTTTTTTTAAGATTTTAAAAAAGCTATTGCTTCAAAAAGGTTTGGATATTACTACTTCACCTCATACATTGAGACATAGCTTTGCGACTCATTTAATAGAAAATGGGGCTGATTTGCGAGTAGTGCAGGAAATGCTAGGACATAGTGACATTGCTACTACTAGAATCTATACCCATATTTCTAATCAGAAAGTAAAACGTGATTATCAAGAATATCACCCAAGAAAAGAGGAAGATGAATATGAGATTTAAGCGTATATTTTTAGTGGTTTTAGATTCGTTGGGAGTAGGAGAGGCAGTAGATGCAAATGATTATGGTGATCAGGGAGCTAATACTTTGGGACATATTAAAGAAAATTATGATTTGTTTATTCCTAATTTACAAAAACTTGGTTTTTTAAATACGATTAATATGGATGAAAATTTAGAGGTTGATGCTTATTATACAATTGCTCG
Organism: bacterium; assembly: GCA_029007685.1. Taxonomy (GTDB): domain Bacteria; phylum Bacillota_I; class Bacilli_A; order RF39; family UBA660; genus Alloscybalousia. Next base: position 5,310 of record JAQXIG010000113.1, read on the forward strand.
TCCTACCAATCCTGGAAAGGATACATTAACAGGGCACTATGAGTTGATGGGAGTGCAGAATTTGGTTCCGTTCAAAAACTTTTCAGAAAATGGATTTCCTAGGGAATTATTAGATAAAATTGAGACTGTTACACGTCGGAGAGTGATTGGTAATCGTAATTGTAATGGTGTTGACATTATTAATGAACTTGGGAAAAGGCATATTGATTTTGGAGCGTTAATTGTTTATACTTCGAATGGTTCTAATTTGTGTGTTGCAGCTCATGAGGATATTATTCCAGTTGCGAAGTTATATGAGTATGCAGAAATGATTCGTAAGATTACGATGTCAGAGGAATTTAAAGTTGGCAGGGTAATTGCTAGAGTATTTACAGGAAAGGATGGTAATTTTAAATTTACGAATGAAAGACGTGATTTTGCGGTTAAACCACCTACTAAAAGCGTTTTGAATTTACTATCTGAGAATCATAATGCAGTGATTTCGATTGGGAAAGTTTCTGATATTTTTGATGAAGAAGGAATTACTAAGAAAATAAAAGCTAAAAATAATCAAGAAGCGATTAATAAATTAACTGATATTATGAATAAAAATTTTACAGGGCTATGTGTTGCTAATTTGAATGATTTTGATTCTGAATATGGTCATAAGAGAGATTTAGAAGGCTATGCGAGAGCAATTGAGGAATTAGATGTTGAAATGCCTATGATTATCAATAAACTGGATACAGAGGATTTATTGATTTTAACTGCTGATCATGGTTGTGATCCAACTTTTCCAGGAACTTTTCATACTAGAGAAAATGTGCCGCTTATTATTTTTGGTAGAAATTTAAAGGAACCTAAGAGGTTAGAAATCTTAGAGTCTATGGCAGATATTGGAGCTACGATAGCCGATAATTTTGATGTCAGCAAACCACCCATTGGAACTAGTTTTTTAGAAAAACTAAAATAGAGTAGGAGAGAGATACTCTGTTTTTTAGACAAACAAAAAGAACTATGCGTTCTTTTTGTTTTGATTATTACATCTAAAACTTTGACATAAAGTTTCTTGATTCTGTGTTGCTTCATTGCATCCGCAAGTACATCCAACTTTGATTTCGTTTAATGTACAGCGGTCAGATTCTTGATAATCACATGATGCAACATCGCATTTAATTGTTTGACTTTCTTGTTTCATACTTTATTCTCCTCCATTACTATTATTATCGATTAGATTTATTAGATTTATACAAATTTTTTAAAAAAAATTAGAATGATCTAGAATGAATCGAGAAATTGTTCTGTTTGATAATTGATCATTCAATTTTAATTTGCTTCCCCTATTTTCTTTTTTATATGATAAAAGAAGGGAATTTTATTATTATTTTATAAGGTCTCAGGCTAGATCAAAGATAGGATATATAATCAGCAGATAGTTTTAGTTGATTTGGATTTAAAGCTAGTAGTTAATTGGTTTAGATATTATGATTTTTTAAGGGCAAGGGTCTGTTGTTATAATACTGCGAATTTTTAATAAACTAAAATTAATATTAAAATTTAATATTATTATTTGTGATTGTTTGCTGAATATCTGATTTTGTTTTTTTACGAAATCAGAAGTTAACATAATATAAATTATACGAAGTTCTGAAAATCTTATTTTACACGGGTTTTATTTCTTTTAGAACTTATAAATGTATGAAATAAGATCGTATGTGATGTAGCTACATCTAATAATTGAACATAATCATTTTCTAATAATGTTGTAATCAAATCTGAATATTCTAAAATATTGTTATCATTTATAAACGAGATGATTTCTCGTTTTAATTTATTTACTTCAGTTTTAGTAAGTTCATTTACTGAATTGGTATCAAAACCATTTAAAAGAATTCTATCTCTATCATCATATTGATGTTTTTCTGGGTTGTCTATATGAATATGATATCTATACATTCCTCTTAAACTTTCTAATTTAATTGGTATTGTCATATTAAAACTATCACATAATGTTTTTACGTTATTATATGTTGTTGGACCCTCATAGGATAAAATTATATGGTAATGTTCTTTTTTTTCTTCACCATCAGGATTCAAATCTTTATTGTGTAAGGGACTTATAGCTACTTGAAGTCCTGTTTCTCTTAATTTATCTATCCAATCTAAAGGTAGGCTCTCTGGATATCCTACACAAGCCCAATGTCTAGATTTAATATTTTTTGACATAAATAACCTCCTTTTGTCACATGTCACATGTCACCCATAGGGGGGTGTCGTAGTAACCCCCCTTCTCTTCTTCGAAAAAAAATTCGTTTTTTTATTTTTAAAAAATGTCTACGCTAACGCTCGACCCCAAAAAAGATACTACGCTTCGCTATAACTCATACACTCGCGCGTATATATATCGCGCATTCGTGTATTC
>JAQXIG010000114.1 GCA_029007685.1 bacterium
ATAGGAGCAATTTATTTACCACAAGATCTAACGGAATTTCAAAAAAATTGGTTACTCGCAAGAGAGTGGAGCCTAAAAAAAAGAATATGGCACTTATGTACAATGCGAGAATATGGAATTGAAAATTACAATGATGTAGATTTTAAAACAGTAAAAAAAGAAATTAAGCGAAAGAGATTAAAAAGAAATTAATATAGATCGATAAAGGAACAAAAGTTGAAAAGGAAATGATGATAAAAGCTTCATAACAATGTAATATTAGAAAATACGATCGATTGGTTGTGAATAAAAAATAATAAAAGAGACTGTTAGAAAATGATAAAATTTCTCTAACAGTCTTCATTTTTTTTATTTCCCAGAAGAAAGTGTAATCGTAATAGTGGTATTAGTAGGTACCAAACTATCTTTCTTCATCGATTGTTTCATTACCATATCTTTAGTCTGACTACTAGTCTCATAAATGAATTCACATGTTAAATTAGAATTTTGACACAAAGTACTAGCTTCACTTTTTGTTTTACCAATAAAGTCTGGAATTTTCGTAGTACCTCCCTGAGAAATAACCAAAAAAATAGTATCTGTATTATGAATAATATCTCCCGCTTGATGCGAAGCTTGAATCAATTGACCAGCTTTAGCAGAACTACTAAATTGATAATCAATTTGATAAGGAACCTCATATTCTTCAGCCCATCGTTTAAAGTCATCTACTGTAGTAAAATGAATCATGTGAACGGAACCTTTAGAAAGGACAATGTCAATGGTATCCCCAACTTCAACCGTATCACCCTGTAGTTTACTACTACGAATGACCTTTCCTTGTTCAATAGTATCATCATATTCTTCACTAAATTGAATCTTTAAACGATTATCAGTAGCCCATTTTGTAATTTCGCTAGCTGACAAATTAGAAAAATCAACGACTGTAATTCCTGTTTTTCTAGCGACCGTAATAACGACCTTTAAAGTACGATCACGATCAATAATTTTACCTTTTGTAATGTTTTGTTGAATAATATACCCTTCTTCATAATCTTCACTATAACCATATTGGATCGTATAATCAATCGCATTTCTTCCTAACCAAGTAGTAGCCTGAAATAAACTCATCCCTACTAAATTTTTCATCGCAATCGAATTCAAGTCTTCCTTTTTACCTAGTGATGCTTTTAATGTGATTGGGCTATTACGTTTCATTTCCTCCGTTTCATTCCGCTGTTCATAAATAATATCTTTTGAAACATCGCTATTGAAATAAAATTCAATACTAACACCCGTTAAAAAATGATCCTTCACAAAATCCATGACTTGGTCAACATCCCAACCGATCATATCAGGAATCATGGTTTTTTTATCTAAGTTAGGCCCATCTGAAACACGAACTTTAAGTTCTTTAATATTCTTTACAACAGTACCCGGAGTAATATCTTGGCCGATTACTTGATACTGTCTAATAGTATCACTATATTCATATGTTTGAATAACTAAAATCTCACGCTCTTCTGCCCAACGAACAACTTCGGTAATATCTTGCTTATAAAAATTTGGCACATAATCTTTTTTCGTAAAATCTAAAAGATGATTTTGAATCAATAACTGCAAAATACAAAATAAACTCAATAAGATCGAAGCAATGATCACCATAATTTTATTTTTCTTGTGTATAGTAGATAAACTATTAATAAAAAAGAAAATAGTAAAGATAGTAAGCAGAGTAACTCCAATCATCGATAACCATTGATTACCCAGTCGATTAGTTAGACATGTAGAAAGAAAATAGGTAATAACTAATACCAAAGAAAGAGCTAAACTGCCATACATAAGAAATTTACTAATTCGATTCATCTCTTCCAACTTAACTTCTTTTAACTTTTCTTGATACTGTTCCTCAACCCTCTTTAATTTTTTTTGTTTCTCCGTAGACGAAGAAAATATGTTTTTCATACATTCACCTTCTATTATCATTATACAATAAAAAATGAATTATAGAAACAAAGAAAAAGCAACAAATGTAAACTAGTAAGAATAACCAAAAGTATGCTATAATAAACACAACAAGTCAGGGGATGAAAACATGAAAAAAAGAAAACTGAAAAAACAAAAGTTATCTTTGGTGTGGTCACAAATCGTAATTATAATGGGAATTTTTCTCTCTTTTTGGAGCGTAGACTTCTTTACTAGAATAGTACTTCATGATCAAATTGCTTTTTACTCACCATGGAATATAAGTCCTAATCTTTTTACATCTAGTTTCATCACAATCATCATTGGAGTTCTATTTTTATTAAGAAAAAAGATAACAATAATAGTGTATCCTATAATCTTAATCTTCTATAATATATTAATTTGTATATCAGTAAATAGGATAACTAGTATCAGATTAGAGGTGATATGGATTCTATTAACATCCATCATATTAATGATCGGAACTATCTTCCTCATAGCACAAAATTTTTTACCAATAAATGGTAAACAAAATACTTGTCTTTGGTTACTAACTGTAATCTTGATTGTGATAATGGAAAAAGGTAGTGCTATTATGTTATTAGGACCAGAAAAAATTCAGAATCATAGTAACAAATTAGAATATCCAAAAAATATTTATTTATATAAAATAGATAATAAAAAAAAACTAGAAGTAACAGGTTTTTGGGAATATTGGTATCAGCAAACAAAATATAATATTGCCGAACAGTTTCATCATAACCAACTGAAAATCAACCAAAATAGCAAATAATAAAGAAAGGAGACAAAGTAATGAAAACAGGAATGTTAATTATTAATTACAATGATTATCCATCAACGAAAAAGTTACTCAATAACATCAAGAACTATTCCATCATTGATAAAGTAATAGTAGTAGATAATAATTCAACGGATGATTCCAAGAAAAAGTTGAAAAGTCTAAAAGATCCAAAAATAGAAATCATCGTAAGTAAAAAAAACAATGGCTATTCATCAGCTATTAATTTAGGATGTAAAGAACTAATCAAGCAGTTAGGACAATGTAATATAATCATTTCAAATTCTGATATTATTATTCAACAAGAACAAGATATCAAAAATCTACTTGAATTATTATCGAAAAAAAATATCGGGGTAGTAGCACCTACGGTATTAGAAAGAGGAATTTTGAATAGAGGATGGAAACAACCTACGCCATGGATAGAATGTTTAATGAATATTCCTTACATTCATAGAATAGTAAGAAAGAAATTATTAAATTATAAGGAAAATCACTATCAACAAAATACATCAATTGTGGATATTGTATCAGGTTGCTTTTTTTTGATAAAATCAACAACGATGCAAGAGATTGATTTCCTAGATGAAAACTTATTTTTATATTATGAAGAAAATGTATTAGCTACCAAACTAAAAAAAATAAATAAAAAAAGTATCATTGATAATAAAACCATGATCGTTCATAATCACTCTGTGACAATTGATAAAAATATGAATTTAATAAAAAAATACAAAATACAAAAGAAAAGCCAATATTATTTTGAAAAAGAATATAATAAGGCTAATATAATACAACGAATATTATTAAAATTAACAGCTACGATCACCCAAGGAATACTATCAATTTATTATTTTGGGAAAGATTTGGTAAAATAGAATCAAAAAGATAAGAAAAAACGGCATATTTCTTGAGAAATGTCGTTTTTTAGTTTATACTTGTGATAGGGAGGATTTTGGAAATGAAAGGAATTATTTTAGCAGTAGGAAGTGGAACTAGACTGTATCCTATTACCCAAGGAATTAGTAAACACTGAATTCCTATATATGATAAGCCAATGATATATTATCTATTTTGATGCTTGCTAAAATCAAAGATATTTTATTAATTACTACAGAACAAGATCAAATAGGATTTAAAAGATTGTTTGGTAATGATACTTGTGATATGATCCTTGGGGATAATATTTTCTATGGGAATGACGTAGTTAAAAATTTAAATGATACTAGGAAAAATGCAAAAGGACGATTAAAAGCAAAACGATTAGGTGGAGAATACGCTTGGTTTGATACGGGCCTTACCGATAGTTTATTAGATACTAGTAATACGATAAAAAACATTACAAAATTTAAGAGTATATGTCATCAGTTGTCCAAAGCAAATAGCATATAAAAACGAATGGATAATAGATGAAGAATTATTACAAAGAGCAAAGTTAATGAAAAAAATGCTTATGGAAAATATTTAATGAAGACATATGAAAAAAGGAAATAAAAATATGCTGATACAAATATTAGGTATAAAATAATTTTAACTTGAATAATAATAGATTTTAATTTATACTAATTAGCAAAGTACTTTTTTCAATGAGGGATTAAAGGTATAAATTATTTAGGGGGGAAAATAATGTTAAAAGATAAAATAGCGATTATAACTGGTGCATCTCGCGGGATAGGATTAGAAACAGCAAAATTATTTGCAAAAAATGGAGCAGTAGTTATAGGCACATATAACAATACCGAAATTCATTCGGATACAATTGATTATTATAAAGTTGATATTACAGATGAAAATCAAGTGAAAGTTTTTTTTGACGCAGTAGTAGAAAAATATGGAAGAATAGATGTGTTAGTTAATAACGCCGGAATTACAGCTGATGGTTTTACCAAAAATATGACATCACTTGATTTTGAAAAAGTGGTATTAACAAATTTAAAAGGTGCATTTAATATAACAAAATATGTTGGACCATTAATGCAATCTAATCATTGTGGCAGCATCATTAACATAGCCTCGATAGTAGGTATATATGGTAATATTGGACAAGTAAATTATGCCGCTTCAAAAAGTGGAATAATAGGAATGACGCATACTTGGTCAAAAGAATTTGCGATGAAAGATGGTAATGTTAGAGTTAATGCAGTTGCACCAGGGTATACTATGACAGATATGCTTTCAAGTGTTCCTGATGATTTACTAGAAAAATTTAAAAATGATACACTACTTAAAAGATTAGCACAACCAATAGATATAGCAAATGTAATAATGTTTTTAGCAAGTAATTATTCAAGTTATATAACAGATGAAGTTATTAATGTAAATGGAGGAATGAAAATATGAAAAAAAAGATATCATCAACAGCAATTATACATGAGAATGTTTTCATTGAAGAAGATGTCATTATACATGATAATGTTGTAATATATCCAAATACTATCATAAAAAAAGGAGCAGAAATTTTTGATAATACAGTAATAGGAAAACAACCTAAAGCACCAGGGTGTACAGAAAGAGCAGTTGATATAATAAAAAAACCAACTATAATAGGGGAAAATACAATTATATCGACTTTATGTAGTATATATGCAGGTGTAGAAATTGGAAATAATAGTTTAATTGGTGATGGAGCATCAATTAGAGAAGATTGCAAAATTGGTTCGTACACAATTGTAAGTAGAAATGTTACTGTAAATTATGAAACAATAATTGGTAATCATACAAAAATTATGGATAATTCTCATATAACAGGCAATGCTGTAATTGGTGATAATGTATTTATTAGTGTAATGGTTTCAACAACTAACGATAATGCTATGGGTGGAAAAGGTTATAATGAAGAAGTTGTAGGTCCAATAATTAAAGATGGTGCCAAAATTGGTGCTTCTGCATCAATATTACCTAATGTGATAATTGGTGAAAATAGTATAGTAGGTAGTGGAGCAGTAGTAACAAAAAATGTTGATGATAACTGTGTAGTTATGGGAGTTCCAGCTAAGTTGATTAGAAAAATTGAAAAAGAAGATAATATAAAAGTAAAACAAAAAAGAATTAATTCATAGGAGACTTACATATGACTAATAGTTTATTCACCATTGTTCTAACAAATTATAATAATGAACAATATATTCAGATTGCATTAATGTCGATTTTTAATCAAACATACAATAATATTCAATTAATAATTACAGATGATTCATCAGAAAACTTTGATTTAGAAAAAATAAAAAAAATTATTGCTAAATATAAAAAGAAAAATATAAAAAGTGTAAAATTTGTGATAAACAAAAAAAACATAGGGACAGTAAAAACACTAAATAAAGCCTTAAAGAAAGTTGATGGTGAATATGTATTATTTTTTGCATCTGATGATAAACTAGCAGACAAAAATGTAGTATCCCATTTCGTTGAATTATTTAATAAAACTGGTAAAAATATAATAACTTCACAATGGAAAATTTGTGACGAAAATTTAAATTTTAAATCTAATTATATAAAAAAAAGAAGTGCAAAAAAATATAATAAAAATATAAATAAACAATATTTTAGATTATGTCAATCCAATATATATGGCTCTGGTTCAACTTGTTATCGAAAAATTATTTTTGAAAAATATGGACCATTTAATGAAAAGTATAAATATTTGGAAGACTGGCCATTTTGGTTGCGAATGATGAAAGAAAATGAAACTATTTATTCTGAAGATTTTAATGGATTATTTCATAGAAGAGGCGGAGTTAGTCAAAAAGAGGAAACTAATTCTTTAACTAAAAAATTTTATCATGAGATGTTAAATACATATGAATACGAAATAATACCCAATTTATCAAAATTTAGTATATTAAAAAAAGTTAAAATTCTAAGAAGTTTTGAGTTTCATATAAATAATTATAGTCACAAAATAAATACTAGCACTTACAAAAAACAACTCTCAAAATATATAAAAAAAAATAATATACTTAGATATATGTGGATAATAGATAAAATCCGACCTCATATTATTGAAAAAATAGTAATTTTATTAAAATATAATAAAATAGTTCCTATTACAGCAATTATTTCTCTTTTAATTTATATATTATTTATTAATAATATTTTAGTTGATAAGAATTTATTATTGCTATCTTATATATTAAATTACGAAATAATATATTTATTATTAGTAGTTACAAAAACAATTTTAAATATAAGAAAGTGAAACAAAGATTATGGAGAAGTTTACAGTCATTATTACACATTATAATCAAATGAAATACATAAAAGAAGCAATCCTGTCAGTATTAAAACAAAAATACAAAAATATTGAAATTATAATTGCAGATGATTGTTCAAAAGAATTTGATAAAAAAGCAGTAAAAAAAATGATAGATGAAAATAACAAAAACAATTTTGAATACAAAATTATTCAAGGAAGAAAAAATGTCGGTACAGTTAAAAATTTGAATAATGCATTGAAAAAAGTAAGTGGAGATTATATACTTTTCTTTGCCTCCGATGATAAATTAGCTAATAATAGTGTTATTTCAAATTTTGTAAATGAATTTAAGGATAAAAGTAAGAATATTGTTACAAGCCAATGTGGATTATATGGTAATAAATTAAATAAGAAATTAGCTGATTATATTGATGTTAAAAGTGCACTAAAATTAAATAAGAAATCTTCAACTGAAATTTATGAAAAAATGTGTGAGGGTTGTTTCTATGGTTCTGGTGGTACAGCATATCGAAAATTAGTTTTTGAAAAATATGGAAATTTTAATGAGGATTATAAATATGTTGAAGATTGGTCCTATTGGTTATACGTATTAAGAAGTGGTGAAAAAATATATTATGCTAATTTTGATACACTATGCCATAGAGATGGTGGGATTAGTCACAGTACATATACAAAAGATACTATTCCACCTCATGTAAAACAGTATTATAAAGATATATTATGTATTTATAAAAATGAGGTAATACCATATTTAAATAAATTTAGCACAAAAGAAAAATATAGGATTTTAAGACAATATAATGAAACAATTTTATATTATTCATGTTTTGTACCTTCTTTAGCCTCTAATATCAAAATTTTTGATAATGCAAGATTAGATGATAAAAAATTAAAATATTATTGGAAATTCCAAACAATAAAAAGAATCGCAAAACAAATAATAAAAATAGATTTACTACGTAAGATAAAAATTCAAATAATTTATAATAGAGTTGTACCAATAACAGTATTAATATGGATATTATGTTGTTTATTTATAATAAATAATTTGAATATAAAAAACAATCATTTATTGCTACTAACATATATATTTGTATATGTTGCATTGTATTGTATTATATATATAATTGATAAAACTTTCTATTATTTTAGTTTAATAGTAAAAAATAAAAAATTAAGGGGGAAAAATAATGCTATATAATAGTGGATTATTAAAATTTAGAAAAATAAGCTCACCTTCAAATGATAAGCTTGGGTATTTAACACCAATTGAGTGTCCTAATGACATTCCATTTGAAATAAAAAGAATTTATTACATTTATGATGTAAAAAAAGAAATTGTTAGAGGAAATCATTCACATAAAAAGTTACATCAAGTTTTATTATGTTTAAATGGTAGTATAGATATTAGACTAGAAAACTTTTTTGGTGAAAAAAAATTCACACTAAATGATCCTTCGGTTGGATTATATGTTGGTCCAGATAATTGGCGTGAAATGTCGAACTTTTCAGAAGAGGCAGTTCTATTAGTCTTAGCATCAGAAAAATATGATGAAGATGATTATATTAGAGATTATGATACATTTGTTGAATATAATCAGAAAAAATATGGAGGAATCAAATAATGATAAAAGTACCATTTGCAAGTTTTAAACCTTTGCATACTAAACTAGAAGAAGAAGTTTTTAAACAATTTAAAGAAGTCTACCAAAACAGTTGGTTTATTAATGGAACAAAAGTTGAACAGTTTCAAGAAGATTTTGCAGAGTACTGTAATAGCAAATATTGTATCGGCTGTGGAAATGGCCTAGAAGCTATTGAATTAATATTAAGAGGATATGATATAAAAGAAGGAGACGAGGTTGTTGTCTGCGCTCATACTTTTATTGCTAGCGCTTTAGCTATTTCAAAAACAGGTGCAACACCTGTATTAGTTGATGCTGAAGAAAATGGTTACTTAATTGATAGCAACAAAATAGAAGAAAAAATAACTGATAAAACAAAGGCCATCATAGCTGTTCAATTATATGGACAAGCTTGTGATATGGACAGAATTAACGAAATAGCTAAAAAGCATAATTTAAAAGTAATTGAAGATGCTGCTCAAGCACACGGTGCTTTGTATAAGGGTGCAAAAGTAGGATCTTTAGCAGATGCTGCTGCATTTAGTTTTTATCCAGGCAAGAATTTAGGGGCTTTAGGAGATGCCGGTTGTATAGTTACTAGTGATTATGAATTAGCTCAAAAAGTTAAAGAATATGCTAATTATGGTGCAATAATTAAGTATCACCATAATGTAAAAGGAACAAATTCTAGATTAGATGAAATGCAAGCAGCCTTTTTAGGAGTTAAATTAAAACATTTAGACGAGACGAATAATTTCAGAAAAATGGTAGCCAAAGAGTATTTGAATAAAATTGATAATAGTGAAATAATTCTTCCACAAATTGCACCAACTAATGAACA
>JAQXIG010000115.1 GCA_029007685.1 bacterium
AAGCATTGGAACATAGCGGTATTTGCGAACCTACCATTGAAGAGATTGCTGAAAAAATGCAACTAACCATAGAACAGGTAACCGAATTGAAGAAAGCAGAAGAACGAAATAGTGTAGTCAGTCTAGAAGCCTTAATCAGTAATACGACGAATGAAATGGAAGTAATAGGTGCTGTTTCTTCACTCGAAACTATAACAGAAGATGCAGTGATTTTAAATCAGTTAAAATTAAACATCCAAGCATTATTAGAAGGAGGACTCTTAAAAGAAAGAGAAGTAGAAGTATTAAAGCTAAGGTTTGGTTTTATTGATGATATTGAAAAAACTCGAGCAGAAATCGCGAAAAAATTTGGAGTTACAGAGCAACGGATTTGTCAAATTGAATGTCGTGCTTTGGAAAAATTAAGAAAATATCCACCGATTGCAGAATATGCAATTTATATGAATAATCCAACCACTTCGTTATATAATTTAGAAACGTATCGCCAATTATATCGAGAAGGGAAAAAAGTTAAGTTACCAAGTAAAGCTTCAAAAAGAGAAGAACCAAAAAGAAAAAATAGTGAAAAATATAGTAGTATATATAGTTATTTAGAACCATATACTCCAGAACAAATCGATCAAGTAATTAGACAACTAACAGATTATGAACGATATTTATTAACGTTAAGATTTGGTGATGATTTCAAAACACCACCAGAAGTAAGAACTTGGACTATAGAAGAAAGACAAGCTTACAATGCTCTAACTGGTAAGATAAAAAGATTATTAAGAAAAATAGTAGTGGAGGAGATAAAATCGGATTCTAATCAACAACTTTCAGAAAATAAATCAGACAAGCAGGAATTATCTATGATTTCAACGGAAAAATTGTGTGATCAACTAAAGGAAATGACTCAAACACCAACATTTCAGACGATGTTAACATATATGACACCTCAAGAAGCTATGATCACTTGCCTAAAATTAGGATATTTAACTGAAGAATATATCGATTCTGCTAGGATTTCGGTCTTACTAGGGGTAGATGAAACAGAAGTTCAAGGGTTAGGAAAAGTAGCTCTTGAAAAATATAAACAATATATTATTAATGAAAATAGGAATAATGTAGTAAAGCAAAGCATAAAACTAAAAAGAGTTCAATAAAAATAATGTGATATCCAGGTTTTAGGAATCGAAAATTTTATTTACAAACTTGAATAAGTAATATATAATTTAATACATAAAGGCGAAGAAGTCGAGGTATTTATAAAGTTCTTCCTAGAGAGTCTATGATTGGTGAAAATAGATAAGAATTCATAAATATGTAGCGATGGAGCTGAATTAGTGAACTAGAGTAACTAATCACGGTACTTCCGTTAGAAAGAAATGAAGGGTATTCGAAAGAGTGAATTAAGGTGGTACCGCGGGTATAACTCGTCCTTAACTTGGAAAACAAGAAAGAGGAGGAGTTTTTTTTATGAATTTTGAACAATGTAAAAAAGCATTTGACCAGTATACAAGTAATTACGATTTAAACCAGGAAATGGTACAACTAAAATATCAACATAGTTATGTGGTAGCTGATTTAATGGCAGAACTAGCCTTTCGTTTAGAGTTACCCAAAGAGGACATCTTGTTAGCGAAAACCATAGGCTTGCTTCATGATATTGGTCGTTTTGAACAACTAAAACAATATCATTCATTTGATGATAAAAATGTTGATCATGCTGAGGCTAGCTGTACTTACTTATTTGAAGAAGGTCATATTCGTGATTTTGTATCTGAAACTAAATATGACGCTATCATCGAAAAAGCTATTCGTTATCATAATAAAATTGAGATTCCAGAAATGGAAGAAAGGGAATCCCTATTTTCGAAAATGATCAGAGATATGGACAAAGTAGATATTTATAAACAAATAGCGGTTCATTTTGATTCGGTATTTAAAGCAGAAGAAGTGACACCTGAAGTTTTGGAATTGTTTAAGAAAGAAGAATCCATTCCCAAGTCCATCACAAAAAGTAAGAGTGATAAAGTGTTGATTTTTCTATCTTTCTTATTTAATATCTATTTCAATCCAAGTTTTGATATTTTAGTAGAAACTGATAATTTTGATTTATTTTTAAGTACTGTTAATGTGGATAATCATAGTGAAAGATTATGGAAAAAAATCAGAGAAATATGTTTTGATAAAATAAATAAAGGAATAGGTGATTAGTATGTTAGATAAAAAATATGATCATAAAAAAGTAGAAGAAAATAAATATGATTTTTGGCTTGAAAATGATTATTTTAAAGTTGGAAAAGATAAGAGTAAAGTTCCATTTTGTGTAGTAATTCCACCACCTAATGTAACAGGAAAACTACATTTAGGTCACGCTTGGGATACCACACTTCAAGATATTATGGTACGTTTCAAGAGAATGGATGGCTATGATGCTTTATGGCTTCCTGGAATGGATCATGCTGGTATCGCAACGCAAGCCAAAGTAGATAAAAAGTTAAAAGAACAGGGATTTAAACCTCGTGAAATGGACAGAGAAGAATGGTTAAAAGTTGCTTGGGATTGGAAAAGAGAATATGCCGAAAATATTCATAAACAGTGGAAAACATTAGGACTATCACTTGATTATTCTAAGGAGCGATTTACCCTTGATGAAGGGCTTTCTAAAGCAGTAAGAAAAGTGTTTGTAGATTTATATAAAGAAGGGCTAATCTATCGTGGTGAAAGAATTATCAACTGGGATCCTGTTCAAATGACAGCTTTATCCAATGAAGAAGTTATTTATAAAGATGATGAAGGAGCTTTTTATCATTTAAAATACTATTTAGAAGATAAGAGTATGTATTTAGATGTTGCTACCACGCGTCCTGAAACTTTATTTGGAGATACGGCTATTGCTGTTAATCCAAGTGATGATAGATATAAAGATTTGATTGGAAAAAAGGTAATCTTACCAATTGTAAATAAATTAATTCCGATTGTAGGAGATGAACATGCTGATCCAGAATTTGGAACTGGTGTAGTTAAGATTACACCTGCTCATGATCCTAACGATTTTGAAGTAGGTAATCGTCATAACTTGGAAAGAGTAGTAGTGATGAATCCAGATGCTACGATGAATGAAAATGCAGGTATTTATCAAGGACTAACCAGAGAAGAATGCCGTGAAAAACTATTAGTAGATTTAAAAGAACAAGACTTATTAATTAGCATTGAACCTATGGTTCATAATGTTGGCCATAGTGAAAGAAGCGATGCAGTTGTGGAGCCATACTTATCTAAACAATGGTTTGTTAAGATGAGACCTTTAGCTGATAGAGTACTTGAAAATCAAAAGAATAAAGATACAAAAGTAAATTTTATTCCAGAACGATATGAAAAGACCATGAATCACTGGATGGAGATTACTTATGATTGGTGTATTTCTCGTCAATTATGGTGGGGACATAGAATTCCAGCATGGTATAGGGGAGAAGAAGTATATGTAGGTATGGAAGAACCTGAGGGAGAAGGATGGATTCAAGATAACGATGTACTTGATACTTGGTTTAGTAGTGCTCTTTGGCCATTCTCAACATTAGGTTGGCCAGACTTAACAGAAGATTTAGAAAGATAT
>JAQXIG010000116.1 GCA_029007685.1 bacterium
ATTTGTTTCATCATTTGATTCACTTGCTTTTGAGTAGGAGTTCTTCCCATACCACTCATAAGAGTTTTAATCATTTCTTCATTAATAGGTGGATTCTTTTTCAAATACCTCATCATATACTTACGTGCAATCAAAAAACCAATCACCACTCCTACCAACAAAATTCCCAATACTTTTAATATATCTAAAAACATCTCCATACTTTCATCTCCTCATCACCATTTTACTAAAACTTATCAATTTAAACAAGCATTTTAATTTCATTTATCCAGAAATAATCTTGATAAACAAAGTCACAAACAAAATATTGATCTCCAAACTCACTAATCACAGAAAAAAAGGAAGAATAATTATGATTAGTAGTAATTAAAATATAACTACTCTTAATAGTTAACACACTAATTTCATCACGATACAGATGATTAATAACATGATCATTTCCATTTTTAGAATAAACCATCTCATTATGATATCGCACAAAAATAGCTTTATTCAATTCCTGTTTATCTATCTTTTCTGTAAGTTGTGTAAACAAATTAAGACCATAATTCATTTCGTGTTTTTTCATATAGTATAAATGTCTCAACGTTTCAAATAGATTCCTATTATTTTCTTGATAAAGATTTTGAAATTCTTTTTTTATTTGAAATACAAAATAAGTTCTCATCTAATCACCAAAATTAGTATAAAAAACAAAAAAAGAGAATTTTGTCGTTTTCTCTTTTATTTTAATAAAGTTTCAATTTTTCGACTAATACTCCCTACATCAAAATGATAACGTTGCAAAACCTCATCTTTACTACCACTAGCGCCGAATTCATCTAAGGTAAACAAATATTTTTCATTATATACATAGCGATACCACGAATAAGAAGAGGAGGCTTCAATGACAAATACTTTAATTCCTAATGGAAATAAATTCTGACGATATTTTTCTTCTTGTTGTTCAAACAGTTCAATAGACGGCATTGAAACCACTCGTAAATGATAACCACGTTCTTCTAACTTCTTCGCAACTGCTAACGCAGTATCCACTTCTTCTCCACTAGAAACAATCACTCCCATTAAACCCTTGCGAGCTTCATGAATGATGTACCCACCTTTTCGAACCTCTTTAATGCTAGTGTTTTCTTTCACCAAAACAGGATTTCTGCCTAAAATCAATGCGGTCGGACCATCTTTTTTTTGCATAAGATATTGATAGGCACCTATCACTTCGTTCGCATCAGCTGGGCGAAGTACTATCATATTAGGAATACTACGCAAGGACACCAACTGCTCAACTGGTTGATGCGTAGGACCATCTTCTCCTAAGGAAATAGAATCATGAGTAAAAATATAAGTAACAGGAAGCTTCATCAAAGCACTCATGCGGATGGCTGGTCTTAAATAGTCAGAAAAACTTAAAAAAGTAGAACCAAAAACCCGAAGTCCCAATAAGGACATCCCATTTAAAATAGCTCCCATTGCATGCTCTCGAACCCCAAACCAAATGTTCTGTCCTAAACGATTTTGACTAGAAAAATCCCCTTTTTGATACAAATAAGTTTTAGTCGAAGCATTTAAATCTGCACTTCCTCCTAATAAAAAAGGATGAGAATTGACATAAACGTTCAAAATTTTACCACTAGTGTCACGCAAAGCTTCCAAACTATTCGCTGGCAATTCATAATAAATATCTTCTAAAGCAACACTACTAAAAGAATTTACTAAGCAATCAAATTGTTCTAAGTCTTCATCACTAAGTTTTTCTTTCATTCTCTCCCAATTACGATAAATAGGATCATTACGTCTATAAATCATATCTAAAAAAGACTCACTCACTTCTTGAGATACTGTAAAAGGAATGTTTCTCATCTCCAAATGTTCCTTGATGTGAGCAATATCATCTTCCTCCAGTGGAGTTCCATGAACTCGACTACTATCTTGCCACTTAGAATATTTTCCAATTATCGTTTTGACTACAATCAGCGTCGGTTTATCAGAAGACTTAGCCTTTTCAATTGCCGAATCCAAACTTACCAAATCTTCCCCATCATTTACAGTAATAACATTCCAATGACATGCCTGAAAGCGTGAAACAATATTTTCTGTAAAAGAAAGATTGGTATCCCCATCTAAACTCATATGATTACAATCATAAAAAGCAATCAAATGACTTAATTTGAGAGTTCCGGCCAAAGAAGCAGCTTCGTAACTTACCCCCTCCATCAAATCACCATCACTACATAATACATAAGTATAATGATTTACCAAAGAAGTCCCTTTTTTCTGATAATAAGATCGTAAATACTCTTCTGCAATTGCCATTCCTACACTAGAAGCAAAGCCTTGTCCTAATGGACCTGTTGTCATATCTACACCTGGTGTAACTTTATATTCAGGATGCCCTGGCGTAAGAGAATCTAATTTCCTAAATTTTTTCAATTCTTCTAATGAAATATCAAACCCAGCCAAAAATAAAGTAGCATAAAGCAAGGCTGAGCCATGACCACTAGACATCACAAATCGATCACGATTATACCAATTTGGATCATCAGCTTGAAAACGCAAATGCTTGGCATATAGTGTATAAAGAATAGGTGCTGCCCCAAGCACAATCCCTGGATGACCACTATTGGCTTCATGAATGATATCAATTCCCAAACAACGAATTGTATCCACAATCTTTTTTTCGATCGAATTTTCTTTCCCCTTAAATAACATAAAGTCAACTCCCTAAACATTTCTTAAATTATAACACAAATATAATAAATTGACAAATTATGGATAATCAAGATAGTGTAAAATTATTTGGGGTAAGACATAAAAAAAAGAAAAACCTTTGTTATAATAAATTTGATAAACATAAAATAACGGAGGTTTTTCCTATGAATATAATATCACATTTTAATCAAATA
>JAQXIG010000117.1 GCA_029007685.1 bacterium
CAAAAAGTATTTATTTATTGATGGAAAAATCGATAAAATTTCTACTGATATGGGTAAGGGTGTTGGGATTCGAATTGTGAAAGATGATTTGAAGTTATACCATAGCACTAGTTTGTTAGAAGAAGGAAATCTTAATTATGTAATTGATCAGTTAAAAAAAATGTTCACTGGCAGTCGACATTTAGATGAGATCCATTTAAATGAAATGGAAGTGCCGATTTCTCGAGATTCTGTAACGACTAGTCATCACGATTATGGGGAAAAAAGAAAAAAAGATTTTCTTTATCGAATTGATCAAATTGCTAGATCGTATAGTGATAAAGTAATTCAGATAGAGGTTATGCTTTACGAATCTGATCAAGAGGTTCAGATTGCGAACAGTTTAGGGAAGTTAGCTAAAGATGAACGCATGCTTACTCGCTTATTTATTAATATTATGGTTAAGGATCAGGGCAAAACTACTAATAGTTATAAAACGTTTGGCTCTAGCGGTGGAGATGAATTGTTAGATACCTTAGCGATTGAGGATATTGTAAAAAAGTTAGTTGATTCTGCTTTGAATAAGCTTACTGCAAAACCTTGTCCAGGTGGAGATATGCCTGTTATCATTGGACCAGGATTTGGAGCGGTTATTATTCATGAAGCTTGTGGTCATGCATTAGAAGCGACTTCAGTTGCTAGAAATTTATCGATATTATGTGGTAAAAAAGGTCAAAGAATTGCCAAGGAAAAGGTAACTATTGTTGATGATGGAACGCTTCCTAATGAGTGGGGAACGGTAGCAATTGATGATGAGGGAAATCTTGCGCAAAAGAATATTTTGATAGAAAATGGTATTTTAAAGAAATATTTTGTTGATTATTTGAATGCTAGTAAAGTAAAACAAGAGATAACAGGATCTGGCAGAAGACAAGATTATCGCTATGCACCTACTTCTAGAATGAATAATACTTATTTGTTGGCTGGAAATGATTCCATTGATGAAATGATTCAAAGTATTTCATTTGGGTTATATGCAAAACAAATGGGTGGAGGTAGTGTAGATCCAGTTACAGGGGATTTTAACTTTTCTGTTTTAGAGGCTTATATGATTCGAGATGGTAAGTTAGCGGAAATGGTGGAAGGAGCTTCTTTGATTGGAAATACACTGGATATTATGAATCAGATTGAAATGGTTAGTGACGATTTACTCATTGAGACTGGTTGGTGTGGATCAGAAAGTGGGCAAGTACCTGTCACTTGTGGTCAACCTACCATCAAAATTTCTAAGATATTAGTAGGTGGTGGTAAAAGTGATTAACTTGTTAATTAAAAAAGCTAAGGAACTGAATATTTCACTTGAAGTTTTTGCGAAAACAGAAAACAGTCACGAAATATCGGTATTAAATCATACGTTAGAGAAGTTTGAATCTTCTTCGATTACGAATTATAAAATTAAAGCATTATGTAATGGGAAAAATGTAGTGATTGAAACAGATCATATTTGTGTAGATGATATTATTCGTGTAATTCAGGAAGCTTCAGAAATTACAGATAACGATGATAAAGATTTATTAGCTAGTGGTTCTATTTGTAGTGAAGTTGACGAAGATTGTGATTTAGACTATCGGCAAATAACGGATGACTTATTAAGTTTAGATGATTTGAAAGGAAAGTATTCTGAACTGAATAGCATGTCTTTGTTTTTTGGACACTATTATGAAATTATGGATATTGTGAACGAAAAAGCGAGTTTTAAAGATGCTAATTATTATAATTATTTCTATGGTGAGATTGTTGTGAAAGATCAGGAAGAGGTTCGCACTGCCTATTTTAATTTTGTGTTTAAAGAATATGATTTTGATGAAATAAAACGAAAACTTGTTCATAGGATTGAAGAAACAATTCGTTCTATTCATTGTGTTTCTGCTAGAACAGGACGCTATTCTATTATTTTGAAAAATAGATGTGTATATAAGATATTAAATACTTTTGCGGATATGTTTAGTGCTGAACTTATTCAGAAAAAACAATCTGTATTAACAAATCAATTTGAGCAACAAATTTTTTCGCCGAAAATCACAATTGTCGAAGATCCTATTAATGATTGTTTGGTTGGTAAACGGTTGTTTGATGATGAAGGGGTTAAAACAACATATAAAGAGATGGTTAAGGATGGAAAATTTATCTCTAAATTGTATCATAATCAATCTGCTTTAAAAGAAAATGGCAAATCAACTGGTAATAGTTATGGTGTTAGAAATATGTATATTGTACCAGGCAATAAAAGTGAATATGAATTACTTAAAATTTTAGATGAAGGTATTGTGATTACCGAAATTGAGGGGTTGCATGCTGGGGTTAATAAACTTACAGGCAAAATATCTTTACAAGCAAATGGATATTATGTAAAAGATTCAAAATGGGTTAAAGCTTTGAATATGATTGTTTTAGCAACTGATTTATTTGAATTGTTTGGAAATGTTAAAGAAATTGGTAATGATTTAGAGTTTTTTAGTAAAATTGGAGGAGCTCCTTCATTATTAATTGAAAATATAACAATTGTTGGAAAGGAGTAATGATATATGGATAAAAAAGATTATTATGAGGTCTTGGGAGTAGGTAAAAGTGCTAGTCAAGATGAAATTAAAAGTGCATTTAGAAAATTAGCTAAAAAATATCATCCAGATGTTAGTAAAGAGCCGGATGCTGAGGCTAAGTTTAAAGAAGCTCAGGAAGCATATGCAGTATTATCTGATGAACAAAAACGTAAACAATACGATCAATTTGGACATGCGGCATTCCAAGGTGGTGGTGGATCCGGAGGATTTGGAGGATTTGACTTCTCTGGATTTGATTATGGTGATATTTTTGATAGTATTTTTGGAAGTTTTGGAGGATCTTTTGGTGGTTCGAGAAGTCGTACTAATCGAGCTAGTAAAGGAAGTGATTCCTTAATTCACATGAAATTATCTTTTAAAGAAGCAGTTTTTGGAACTAAGAAAGATGTGGATTTAGATGTAACGGTTGATTGTAGTGAGTGTCATGGTAAAGGTGGTTTTGATGAGACTACTTGTGATAAATGTCATGGCAGTGGTACTATTACTAGTGAACAGCATACTATTTTTGGTAGTTTCTTATCTAAAACTACTTGTCCTAATTGTTCTGGTAAAGGAAAAACTTTTGCTAAAAAATGTAAAAGTTGTGGTGGTAATGGAAAAATTAAAGAAAAACAAACGATTGAAGTTAAGGTTCCAGCTGGGGTAGATAGTGGTAATCGTCTTCGTTTATCGGGTAAAGGTGGAGCTGGCTATAATGGTGGACCTAACGGAGATTTATATATTGAATTTGCAGTAAGTGATCATGATTTTTATATTCGAGATGAAGAT
>JAQXIG010000118.1 GCA_029007685.1 bacterium
AAAGTAACACCATATCTCCAACTGCAAACGATCCACCACACTTCATCAATAACATGTTCATTTTCATCATATACTTCTTCATAAGAACCATAAATCTAAGGATCATCAGAGATATGATAAAGATCTGGTCCCTCTGTTATAAAAGAAAACATCAGCAAATAGTGAATTCAACTCCTACTTTGCTTGTTCATATCCATAATAATAAAAGTCGAACTTCCAAAAACCTCTCTAAAATTTCTTCAATAAATTAAATATAATTCATATAATCATTATTTTCAATACACCATATACAAAGGTGCTTTTCAGCTAAAAAACGAGAAAAAACAAAGCTTTACATTTACTCGTTTTCTAGTATAATACTAGCTAACGGAGGATTAAAATGAAAATTATCGGTATTATTTGCGAATACAACCCATTTCATAATGGACATCTTTATCATTTAAAAAAAGTGAAAGAAATTTTCCCAAACTCTTTAATTGTTTTAATTATGTCTGGAAGCTTTACACAAAGAGGAATTCCTAGTATTTTAAATAAGTGGGATAAAACGGAAATTGCCTTAATCTATGGAATCGATCTAGTAATCGAACTTCCATTTCCGTTTGCAACTCAAAGTGCTGATCTTTTCGCCAAAGGTGCCATTTCTTTATTAAAAGAAGTAAAAGCAGAATACCTAGTCTTTGGTAGTGAATCAAATGATGTGAATACTTTACAAGAATTAGCAGACATTGCTTTAAACAACAAGAAATACCAAGAAAAAATAAGACAGTATTTAAAAAAGGGGATGAACTATCCAACCGCTCTAAGTAAAGCATTAGAATCCTTTTCAAAAAAAACAATCACCACCCCTAATGATTTACTAGCCTTTAGCTATATCAAGGAAATAAAAAAACAACATGCCAATATTACCCCAATCTCTATTCAAAGAACAAACAATTATCATGATATAAATTTAAAAAACATTGCGAGTGCAACTAGTATTCGACTAGCATTATTAGAAAAAAAGGATATCACAAACTATGTCCCAATAGAAGTCGTAAAACAAACTAAAAATAGTTGTCACTTTTTAAAGAATTATTTTCCTTTTCTCAAATACAAGATAGAAACCACTGACGACTTAGGTATTTTTCAAACCGTAGATGAAGGTATTGAAAATAGAATCAAAAAACAGATTACAGAAGCTATTTCTTGGGAAGATCTAGTAACTCGTATCAAAACTAAACGCTATACCTACAACAAAATAAATCGTATGCTAACCC
Source organism: bacterium (assembly GCA_029007685.1). Taxonomy (GTDB): domain Bacteria; phylum Bacillota_I; class Bacilli_A; order RF39; family UBA660; genus Alloscybalousia. The sequence continues at coordinate 1,257 of JAQXIG010000118.1, forward strand.
ACATCTTATGTAACTTTACCAAAGAAAAAGCCGAAAAATTTCAACATATCGAATATATTAGGGTATTAGGATTCAGTACCAAAGGACAAGCGCATCTAAGGGCCATAAAAAAAATGACAACAGTCCCAATCATTACTACTTTTTCAACCAGTAAAAGTGAGATGCTAAAATATGAACAAGTAATCACCAACGTTTACACAACTATTTTAAACGAACCGGATAAAATAAAACAAACACAAGCAGAATACCAGTCCAAACCAAAAAAAAGGGATAAATAAATCTCTTTTTTTTACGGAATCATATCAAGCTTCTTAACCAAACGGACGTGAACTGTTTTTGCATCATAATCTTTTATTGCAATATCAGTTAATTGTCTAATAGATTCTTTTTCAAGTCGTTCATAATGTTGAATACTACCATTAACAATCGTAATACAAGCACTCGCCGTTTTTTCCTCAATCTGTATCGTAGAAGCTCCCAAAAACTGATCTTCTAAAAATATCCCATAGAAAAAAGGCTGATTGGTAACTTCAAAATTCGTACCAAATCCCCATGTTTGAATAGTTCGAACATACGAAGTCAAAATAGGATTATGAATACTAATTCTCGCAATACCGATACGCTTCATATCATCACCTCCTTTAAATAAAGTACTAGATTTACAAGGTCAAAAAAGAGGAATAGTTATTACTCCTCTTATTACCATATACTACTATTATAATGATATAAATTAAATTTGTTCAATTTTTAAGAAATTGGTATGTGCATCATGTGGAAAGCCACCAACAACAGCCACAATATCACCAGCTTCTAGCGAAATAACTTCTTTCGCTGCTTCAATTCCATCATGAACAATATCATCTGTATCAGTAGAAACTTCAACTAATCTTGGATACACTCCCCATTTAAGCGCAAGTCTACGAGCCACTTTTTGATCGGTCACTGCCGCAATAATAAAACTATTAGGACGAAGCGAAGAGACATCATGTGCAGTTTTTCCGGTTAAAGTAGATACAATAACTGCTTTAGTATGTAAAGATTCTGTAGCTTTCACCGCACACTCAGCAATCGTATTATGAATTTCGGTACCTTTTAATTTATAATCGCTTAAATTATATTTAGCAATCTTTTCAACATTTTCACAAATAGTAGTCATCATTTGAATGGTCTCTACCGGATAATCTCCAATAGTTGTTTCATCACTAGTCATAATCGCATCACACCCTGCCAAAACAGCATTAGATACATCTGTAACCTCTGCATTAGTTGGACGAATATTCTTTTTCATACTAGTCATCATTTGCGTAGCCATAATAACACCTGTACCATTAGCATGACAAGCATCAATCATCATTTGTTGGTAAAGTGGTAAATTTTCAAGTCCAGTTTCAATTCCTAAATCACCACGAGCAACCATAATATAGTCAGAAACCTCTACAATTTCTTGTAAATGGTCCATTGCATATTGAGTTTCTACTTTAGAAATAATAGCCATATCAGGTTTACCATATTCACGACAAAGATCCTTTACCGCCATTACATCTTCTTTACTATTAACAAACGAAATAGCTAAGTAATCTCCATCCATATCACAGGCATATTTAATATCTTCTTTATCAACATCAGATATAAACGGTACATCTAATTTAATTCCTGGAATACATACTCCACGACGTGATTTGATTACTCCTCCATTAGAAATACGACAAGTAACTCCACCATCACTATCGCAGCTTTCAACCACTAATTTATAGAATCCATCATCAACTAAAATGACACTTCCAACCTGCAAATCTTTTAAAATTCCTTTATAGTTAAACGAAATTTTTTCTGCCGTACCAATAACATCTTCTTCTACAATACGAATCGTACTTCCAGCAACAAGTTCAATTTTATCATTTTCAAAATTACAAGTTCTAAGATCAGGTCCTTTCGTATCATATAAAGTAGCGATATTAGCACCTAACTCTTCATTTGCTCTTTTTATTAAGGATTCATTTAATTTTCTTTCTTCGATTGTTGCATGAGAAAAATTAATTCGCGCAACATTCATACCAGCTTCTACCAAACCTTTAAATACTTCCCAAGTTTGAGTAGAAGGACCAATACTACAAATAATTTTTGTTTTTTTCATATTCTTCACTCCTCTAATTTCTAACACTGTTTCATAATAGCATATTTTGCCTATATTTTCAATTGTTTTCTGATGATTATCAAAAAAACAATCAACATCACAACCTGATTCTTCAAATTCAAAAGGAACTCTTTTTTGATATTCTTTTTCCAGTAACTCCTCTTTTTTATTATACTTTTTCAAAGTAATCTCTATCTCTATAACCTTAATATAACCCTATTTACAAAAGAGCAAAAAAGAGCACTTACTTTTAGTCTAATAGACAAACTAACTACTCTAAATAGCATACTCAAGAGAAGATTCCAAAAATTATCCAACAATAATTCTATAAAGAACAGACTATTTTTCTATTCCAGTGCCCCATTCCCTCAAGAAAAACTTACTATTTCTGACAATCAGGACAATAGTAAGTCCCTCTTCCATTCACCTTCATTTTCATAATAGTTGCACCACAATGCGGACAAGCCTCTCCTACTCTTGTATGTACATACAAATGATTTTGAAAAAGACCTGTAATCCCTTCTTCTGACGTGTAATTACGAATTGTAGTACCACCTTCTCTAATCGCTTTATCCAAAGTAATAATAGTATTTTTGATAATTAACTGTAACTGATCTTCACTTAAACGATTAGCCGGAATCAAGGGATTAATCTTAGATAAAAATAAGATTTCATCATCATAAATATTCCCAATTCCTGTAATAATAGATTGATCTAACAAGGCTGTTTTGATGGGAATTGTTTTGTTTTTCAATTTTTCTCTTAAATAATGAGCAGTTAAATTATTATCCCAGGGTTCTAATCCTAATTCTGTAAATGGTGGCATCTTATAAAGTCTATTCTTAGGAATTAATTTCATTCGTCCAAATTTCCGCACATCCTGAAAATGCAGTTCTTCTTGATTATCAATAGTAAAGACAACGTGATGATGTTTCTCAATCGGCACATCTTTTTCTCGAAAAAAGAATTTTCCTTCCATTCTAAGATGTACCAATAAATAATCCTTATCTAATTCAATAACAATCCATTTGCCACGCGTAGAAAAAGAATTCATGGTTTGTTCCTTAATCTGATTTATAAATTCCTCACAACTAGGATAATCAATAATCGGTTCATAATATACTTTAATATCGGTTATTTTCCTATTTTTTAATCTTTTTTCTAATTTCTTAGTTACAGTAATTACTTCTGGTTTTTCCGGCATATTTCACACTTCCAATCATTTAAGACAATCTCATTTTTTATAAACTTTTCCTTTATTAAGGCATTTTTCCATCTAAGATAAACTTTATTTGTATCTGGATACCATGCTTTTTCTAATCCAATAGTATCTAAAGCATTATCCATTTGAGAAGCTATCAATATATCCAGTGGTAAACTTCCAAGATACAAGTGCCAAGCTTCTTCTAAATTATCATTAGGATTGATTATAACATATCAATTTCCTACTTCATCTTTCATTTTTCTAAATAGTTGAGAATGATCAAGATAACCATATCTAATTCCAATATTACATTTACTATTCATTGACACTAAATTTTCATTAATTATCTGATCAAATTTTTCTACTTTTTCATAAGCAATAATCTCAGATCCGATATACCGCTTTCTATATAATAATGCCATTATAATAACATCTTCCTCTTAGTTTTTTTTATCTGGTACTATCATAATCTAATAACAGGTTAAAATTATTTAGCCTCATACCAATCGCTACCGGTTTCAATATCTACTTTTAGCGGAACGTTTAGTTGATAAGTATTTTCCATGATTCTTTCTACAATTTCTTTGACAGTATCTAATTCATCATTTAACACATTAAATACAAGTTCATCGTGTACTTGAATTAACATTTTACTCTTTAAATTTCTTTCTTTAAATTCATTAAAGATTTCAATCATAGCTTTCTTTAAAATATCAGCACTACTTCCTTGTACTGGTGTATTCAAAGCAATTCTTTCTCCTTGTTGTCTAATCACAAATTGTTTATTATTGATTTCATCAATTACTCTCTTACGATTCATAATTGTCTTTACATAGCCTTTTTCTTTTGCTGCTTTAATTATATTATCCATGTATTCTCTTATTTTTGGATATGTGTTTAAATAGGTATCAATAAATCCTTTAGCAGAAATGATATCTATTCCTAAATCTTCTGAAAGACCAAAACTACTAATTCCATATAGGATTCCAAAATTTACGGCTTTTGCGGTTCTTCTCATGTCCTTAGTTACTTGTTCGATTGGAACACCAAAAATATCAGAAGCTGTTTTAGCATGAATGTCTGCACCGTTTTTAAATGCTTCAATTAAGTTCTCAGCATTGGCAAGAGATGCAAATATTCGTAGTTCAATTTGAGAATAATCGCTAGATAAGATACAAGAATTTTCTTCTGGAATAAATGCTTTACGAATTAGTTTACCTTCTTCAGTACGAATAGGGATATTTTGCAGATTTGGACTAATGGAAGAAAGCCTTCCTGTTCTCGTTAATGTTTGCGTGAATATTGTGTGAATCTTATCATCCTCCATAATTTCATTCATTAATCCTATTACATAATTACTTTGAAGTTTGGTAATCATTCGATATTCTAATATTTTATCTACAATTGGATAAGTTCCTACTAATTTATCTAAAATTTCTTTACTTGTTGAATAATTATTATCTTTTATCTTTTTAGGATAAGGAATTTCTAAAGTTTCAAAAAGAATTTGTCCTAATTGCTTTGGAGAAGAAATATTAAAAGTAGATCCTGAAAGTTCATAAATTTCCTGTTCTAAAGTATTAATTTTTACTTCTAATTTTTTCCCTGTTTCTTCCAAATATTGTCTATTCACTCTAATACCAGTTAATTCCATATCTGTTAAAACTTCTACTAAAGGCATTTCAATATTATGAAATAGCATTAAAGATCCATCAACTTTTAATTCGTTTAAAAATTCATCTTTTGTTTCATAAATAAATCTAGCTTTTTCAACACATGTTTTAGCAATTTCTTCTAAATCAGGTTCATGAAGTTTCGTACCATGTCCAAATATATCTTCATAAAAAGAAATGTCATAATCTTTTATATGGGATAAATAACTGATATCATCTTTTATATTATAATTCAATAAGTAAGCTGCAATCATTAAATCATAATCACAATCATTCAATAACATCCCGTTTTTTCTAAATATATAAGACACCTTTTTTAGATCGTAAGTAAATATATTTTGATTATTTTTTAAAACATTAGGATTTGTTTTTAAAACTTCAAATGGAATAAAAGCACTAACTTCTTTATTATAAACACCAACGCCTAATACTTTATCCTTATGATAGTTGGTTCCTAATATTTCTAAATATAAAGCATAATCATCTTCTATTTTAAAATTTGATAAATCTGTGATCAGTTCAAAATTTAATTCTTCATGTTTTGTTTCTGCTTTCCGATTTTGTTCTAACATATCTTTATCAATATCTAACTTTTTGATTAAAGAGTAAAATTCTAGTTCTTCTAATAAATTTACATATTCTAGAGCATGAATACCATGATAATGAATATTTTCTAAATCTTTATTGATTGGTACATCACAGTATATGGTAGCAATATCTTGACTCATATAAGCATTTTCTTTATCATTTAATAGTTTTTCTTTCGTTTTATCACGAATCTCATCGATATGTTCATATAAATTATCCAAAGTTTGATATTTACTTAATAACGAAATAGCCGTTTTTTCACCAATTCCCTTTACACCTGGAATATTATCACTAGAATCTCCCATTAAAGCTTTTAAATCAATCATTCCAATTGGTTCTACACCATAGGTTTCTTTAAATAGTTTCTTATCCATACGAATAAAACCAGTTTGTTTTAAAAGTTTCATATCTACTTCATCGGTAATTAATTGAAGTAAATCTTTATCACTACTAATGATAGTAGCAATAAAATCAGGATTTCTATTGACTTCTTTCGCAAATGTTCCAATAATATCATCGGCTTCATAATTATCCACTTCAAAATAACGAATTCCCATGGCTTCACAAATTTGTTTCGCAATTGGAAATTGTTGTTTCAATTCTTCTGGCGTTTCATTCCTACCATCTTTATAAGATTCATATTTATCATGCCTAAAAGTTTTTCCTTTATCAAACGCAACCATAATATACTCTGGTTTTTCTTCTACTATAATTTTATTGACCATATTAATAAATCCATAGATAGCATTAGTGGGAAACCCTTTAGAATTTCTCATTACATTTCCTGTATAACTAGTCGCATAATAAGAGCGAAATAATAAATTGTTTCCATCTACTAAAATTACTTTCTTCATATTATCTATCACCTGAATAAAATTATATCATACTTTTTGAAATCTCAAAAAAAAAGCGAATAATTATTGGACCCTTAACACAATCGATTGATTTTGATTACGAATATCATCTCTGCTTTCTAATTTTTCTATTCGAAGTGACAAAGTATAAGCAAACACTGCCACTATCACATAAATACATATCATAATTTTCATTTCTTTTTTCATCATAATTTCTTCACTCCTTATCTATAACCATCATAATACGAACTTTTGTTTGTGTCAATGTATTTTTGAACATTTGTTTGACATGAAACGTCAATTATGTTATGATGAACTTAATAAAGGAGGTTTATATATGGAAAAACTGACAGAACGGCAAAATGACATATTAACAGTCATCAAAAAAGCCATCGCCGAAAAAGGCTATCCGCCTACAGTTCGCGAAATCGGAAGTGCCGTCGGTTTATCCTCTTCTGCTACCACTCAATTTCATATCAAAAAATTAGAGGAAAAAGGATATATCAAAAAAGATAATTCTAAAAACAGAACCATCGAAGTATTAGTGCCAAATGAGTTTTTACAAAGCGAGGATAAAGTAATAGAGGTTCCATTACTAGGAAAAGTAACAGCTGGAAATCCTATCGAAGCAATTGAAATGCCAGATGAATTTTTTTCACTACCACTGGATTTATTTTCTCCTAAAAAAGAAGTTTTTACATTACGCGTAAGTGGTGAATCAATGATCAACATTGGAATCTATGATGGCGATATTATCATTGTGGAAAGACAAAAAACAGCCAATAACGGAGATACAGTAGTAGCCATGACCGATGAAAATGAAGTAACTGTAAAAACTTTTTATAAAGAAAAAGATCATATTAGGCTACAACCAGAAAATGATTTTATGAATCCTATTATCCTTCCCAACGTTACCATTTTAGGAAAAGTAGTCGGTTTATATCGTAAACTCTAGAAGCATTTGCTTCTTTTTTTAGCGTTTCCGAAAGCCAAGCACCAAATACGAAGGTTTCGGATCATAATAACAAGTTTGCATCAACAAAATAGAATCGTGTTCTCTCAAAACTAACGGAATGTCAATTCGTGATTGTTGTTGTAACCATAATAAATGTTCATAATAGGTATTATCATCAAATTTTAAATTAATATGGTGATAATCACTCGTAACAACCATAACTGTAAACAATTCATACCAAAATGAAAAATGATCTCCCTCAAACAATAAATAACGATGCGTATTGGCATACTCATTATTTAAATAGTATTCTAAAAAATGAAAGGGTGCATCTTCCCATATTTCAGAGTTATGACCATAAATAAGAAGTTTTTCATCCCACACATCATTTCGATAATCTAAAAAAATGCTACCTTTAGCTGAATCATTACCATCCTCATCATGAGACAGAAAATAAAAATTATCTTCTGCTTGTACAACACGAAAATGAACATTACTAGAATTTATAGTAATCTTTCCAATCAAAGTAGACTCTTCTTGGGAGTTTTTATTCACAACCTTAGAAACCTTTGCCCAATCTAAAACAATACCTGCATCTAAACTCACAATCCTACCAAAGCAGATGATAACAAATAAACTCAGTATAAATATCTTACTCACAATAATCACCATCCTATTTATACTAATTTCAACATCAAAATGCAAATCACAAAAAAAAAGAAACAAATAAAAAGTAAGTTAAAAAAATAAAAAAAATACAGGATCTTATTGCAAATTAGAGACTCTGTCATCCCCCTTTTTTAAATAGAATCAAAAATAATAAAAACGATCAAAATGATCAAAAAAAAAGAATACGATAACGTACTCCTAACATTCACATTTTAAATTTTCTTTGTTCGTGCAGCCTGAAATAGCTTAGACCACATTTTATCCGTAGAATAATTTAAAATCCCAATTTTATAAATCTTTAACCCATACTTGATAGCAACAAATATAAAACCAATCAACAAAATAACCGAAATGATAACATCGATAATTCCAATTTGACCAACAACCAATAAAGCAGGAGCCAACAAACAAGAAATAAATGGTAAATAGGATAAGATTCTAATAAAGATAGAACCTTCAAACATTCCTGCCATAATCGCCAAATAATAAGATATCATACTTACTAACATGATCGGTGTTTGAATTTGTTGAAAATCTTCCATATTGACAGTCATCGAAGCCAAAATACCAGCTACTAAAGAATATGCGATAAAGGACAACAACATCAATAGTAAAGTAAGTGGGATGACATAATAAAGTTTTTCCATAAAACTAGTAGTAGTTAACATACTCCAAGTTTCATGGACCCTATCTGTAAAACTACTATTAGGAACAGTGCTAAAATTAGTTCGTAGAAAAAGACCAATTCCACCATAAGACATTAACAATAATCCTTGTAAGATCACAAATACATTGGAAGCGAAAACTTTAGAGAAAAAATGCACTTTTGGTGATACATTAGAAATAATAATTTCCATACTGCGAGTGGTTTTTTCTTCATTAATTTCACTACCAATCATCTGAACCAAGAAAATCACTAGCATAAAAAATGGTAAGATAACAGTAGGAAAAACGGTTCCCATAATCATAGCTGTACTTTCCTGCTCATTTTTTGCTTTCTCATCTAAAATAATTCTCTCAATTGCAACAGATGAATTAATTTTGTTTAACTCTTCTAAATCAATATTCGTAAGCCTCATCGCAATTTGGGTTTTCGTAGTATTCAAAGCCTGTACTAAGGTCTGATAATACAAAGAATCAATTTTTTTATCCGAAATAATTGTTACAGTCAGATAACTTTCTGGATCCTGTCGAAAGACTAATCCAATTTTAGAAGATTCTCTTAATTCTGTTTCCAAATCTTCTTCCGATTTCTCAAAAACTTCTATTTTGGTTTGATAATCAGTACCAAACAACTCATTTGATCTTTTTAAGTTTTGTTCAAAAACAGAAACGACTTGATCAGTATAATCCAATATAACTACTTCATTTGTATCATTAAAATCTCCCCCAAAAAAGCCAATGATACTATCTATATTAATTAGCCCAACAATAGCGACCAATAAAATAACATTAGCTAGTAAAAACCATTTCGTCTTCATCTTCTTTTTTAAACTAAGCCCCGTTAAATACCAAAACTTACTCGCCATATTTCTCACCTACTTTCGCAATAAAAATTTCACTTAAGCTAGGTTCTTCAATCACAAATTTAGAAACCTTATACTTAGAAATTTTCTTAAAAACTTCATAGGCCACTTCTTCTTCCCTAATTTTGATTTCATATTCATTTGCCAAAGCATTTACTGCTAACACTCCTGGAATCTTTTTTAGCTCTACCAAATCAATATCCCCAACGAGTTTAATATTCTTTTTTCGATATTCCTTCTTAATATCTTTAAGATATCCTGCTAAAACTACTTTTCCTTTTACTAAAATGATTAATTTTTCACAAAACATCTCAATATGTTCCATTTGATGAGAAGAAAAAATAATAGAACAACCCTGTTTTTGTAATTCATAGATCGCATCCTGAAATAGTTTAACATTAATAGGGTCCAGCCCTGTAAATGGTTCATCTAAAATTAAAAGTTTAGGCTCATGAATCACTGCCGAAATAAACTGTATTTTTTGTTGATTTCCTTTTGAAAGTTCTTTAATTTTTCGATTCTTATAGTCCTGAATCTGGAATTTTTTTAGCCACCAGTCTAACTTTTCTAAAATTTCCTCTTCTACCATTCCTTTTAAAATACCATAGTAAATAACTTGCTCTTTTACTGTCATTTTAGTAAGTAAACTTCTTTCTTCGGTTACAAATCCAATGTTATCAGTAACACCATAATCAATCGGTTTTCCATCTAAAGTAATATACCCAGAATCAGGATCAAGTAAGCCCATAATCATTCTAAAGGTTGTTGTTTTCCCAGCACCATTAGCCCCCAACAAACCAAAAATCTCCCCTCTTTCAACAACAAAAGAAAGATCATTCACTGCTAAATTATTACCATAAGATTTCGATATCTTTTCAACTTTTAGCACATCGCACCTCCATCTATAAGAAAAGCATTGCTCAACGCAACACTTTATTTACAAGTAGCACCTATAGCTTCATATACCTCTTTAATATCCTCAAGTTTAACTTTACCATTTTTAATTAAAGCACTATTAGATTCGTCAATTTCAATAAATTTATCCATATCAATTTTACTATAGTCAATCGTTACATCACTAGTCATAGTATCACCATCAATAGTAACTTTATAATCATAATGATCAAGTTTTTTGTATGGTGCATAAAGTGATTCTACTTGTTCTTTGTATAGTTCCAATGTTGAATTATCACTGCTAATCACTTTTTCCTGTGTAACAAGTTTCGTTACATAATCACCCTCATAAGTAATTTTATAAGATAAATCCGTTTTTAAATCTTTCGAAATTTCACTACTCATAGTACAAGTTAATGTTTTTTCCCCTTTTTTAGTGGAGTTATTACATCCCGCTAATAAGCACACTCCTACAAACATTACTAAAATTAAACTAAAATATTTTACACCTTTTTTCATAATTCTCACCTTTCATTTACATTTCTTAAAATTTTTTTCCGCAATTACTACAGAATTTTCCAGTTACAGCCGTACCACAATCACTACAGAATTTTGGTCCTTGGACTACGCCTTCTGAACTTCTCATCTCAGGTTCAGATGCAGGCTGAGTCTGCTCCACTTTTTGAAATGGATCAACTGGAGAAGACACTACATTTCCCCCATTAGCAAACGGTGCTTGGGATACTCCTCCCATCATACCACCAGATGTCATATTCATCATGCCAATCCCCATAAATCCTTGCGCTGCTCCTCCAGCATTATTCGCAGCATCTTGAACTGCACTAGCATAAGCACCAACCAAAGTTCCTTGTTGCATCATAGAGTTGGAAGATAATTCATAATTATCAATTTTCTTTGCAGACTCTGCATCCAAAGACACACTTTCTACAATGAAACCAACTAGTTGTAAACCACGATTACGAATCGCCTCATCAAATACATTTTCATCCATTGTCTTTTTAATTTCATCAGTCTGACTCGGTAACTCTAAAACTGGAACTTTATGAGCTGAGTTTCCTAATTCATTCAAGACATTTTGGAAAGCACCAATCACTTCAGAACGCATTTGCTCAGTAATTTCATCTTTCGTAACTTCATCACTAACACCAGCGTGAATTCTCATAAAAACAGAAGGATCAGCAATACGGAAAGTATATTTTCCATAGCATCTAACATCTACCCTAAGGGGTGATAAAGAACCAGTCATCTGATTAGGAATAGGATGTGACCAATCTTGAAAAGCAATTGGTGTGGCAGTTCCAAATTTATTATCTAAAATCTCTTTTACATTAAAATAGAAAACTGCTTGCTCTTTCGCAGGTGTTCCATTATAAGTGAAACGTTGCCACATTTCCTTAAACACCTGGCCAAATTGTCCACCAAAAAACGATGGCGAAGAGGATTGATCAAACTCATAGATACCTTCCTCAGCAGTAGCATCCACAACAGCACCTGAATCGTAGATAACCGCTACTTGTCCTGGTGCAACCATAATTCTACTGCCTTTAGAAATCTGACCAGTCTTACTAGTTACCTTCTTCATCAAAATATTATTCCCCATATCTTCACATTGAATCAGATCTTGCCACTGATCATGCAAAGTTCCACCGACTGAAGATACGATTGATTTAATTAAACCCATTTCTTATACCTCCTAATTATCAATAATCTTCTTGAATATCGATTACCTTCCAACATTTTAATAGCTTAGCTACTGTAATGTTAAGACCACTTTTACAATAAGGACACGCTTTATCTTCCAAAGAAGATAGCGGACTACCACAATTAGGACAATTAAGTCCTAAAACCCGAATATCAAAACCAGCTTGTTTGGTATCATAAATGTAAACAAAAGTGGTAGTATACCGAGTTTGCTTCTTTCGATCAGGTCGAGCAGTCTTCCTTTTTCGATATGGATCTTGTAGATAAAAATATTCCAAAGATGTAGATACTTCTAATTTTATCACACCTTTTCGCTTTTGATAACCCTTAATTGCATGTTTATGAAAAATAATGTCATCATAACGGTAAATAGTGTCACATTCCTTCAAATCTGCAATCTGCAAACTTATCTTTTCATAGATTAAATCATAAATAGAATCTTTTAAATATTTAGCATCTTTTTCTTCTAAACTTTGCAAATAATTACGAATCGTCTCCTCAGTTTGATTATAAAACTCTTTTTCATTAAAATCTGGAAACTCTTCTAAAATAGAAGGAAGATATACACTAGTCATTCCACTTACTTGCTTATGTCGAGAAATATCTCGTTCTTTTCCTTCTTTAATAATTGAAAACAACTCCAAAAACGAATAGCCTTGAAATCCAAATCGATTTAAAAAATAGCGAATTAGCAAATAAATACTAATAATAATGAACACAAAACCACATATAACCCCTAAAAAACCATATATAAAACCCATTGCACTACTCCTATGTTTTTAGTATATCATACTATATGCAAAAATATTTAACCAAAAAACTAAATTTTAAAATAAAAAATCACAATAGTTCAAGTTTTTTAACAAAAAGATACAAAATTCATTATAAACTATAACTTTTATCCTCTTCTAATCAATATATAACTTGATCTCCACTGGTGTTTTCATGATCAGAATCTTTACTTTCATAATTAGATTATGAAAAAAATCAACTACTCTTTTTACTTTTAACAACATCTTTGAAAATCACAACAATCTCAGTCTTGATAATAATAAAAACTAATACGATTTCAAGTATGGAAACGAAAGTCTTATACTTTGAATTCAGAAAAAATCTCCAGATATAAGATACATTTAAACTTTTACCACTATAATTTTGACAAAACCAAAAACTACCCCAAGTAAAACATACCCCATTAGGTATTAAGACAGTTAAAAAAAAGAATGGAAGAGATAAAATTGCAGTTACTATACTCTTTTTTAGAATCCCTTATAATATATAAGATGATAATACACATATTTCTAAAATAGATTTCCATAAACAAAAAAAGAGAAAATAGCCATTTCCCTTTAATGATTTTGATCTAATTCTAGTAACTGATTTTGTAAACATTGAATTTTTTCATCAATTTTATCTTCCTCAGCTTTTTCTAAAGAATACCATCCTTTTTGAAATAATAAATTAAAAATTTCTCTAGACATATCTTTGGTATCTTCAAACATTCCAAAGTAATCCTCATATAAATAGTCATTACTAGCCTCATTCAAAGCCCAAGAATAATTATTAGAAAGATTTTTTTCTAACTCCAATACTGTAGTTAAATAATCTTTATCATTCATTTCAATTCCTGTTGGAACCTCTACTTTCATATTACATACTTTATTACTCTTCATCCTCTACTTCTCCTTCCTCATCATATTCATACTCATCGTTATCTCCATTATAAACATCATCACAATCACAAGTTTCACAATCGCAATCATCTTCATATTCTTCCCCATTTAAAATAGCCAAGAGTAATAACATATGTTGATAGTGAAGATTCCGTGCATTTTCTAATACTTCCTTAATTTCTTCTTGTTGTACTTCATGAATATAATGTTGAATTTGTTTATATGCTTGATAATTCCAACCAAACATATCTGAAATATATGCCAAATCTTTCGTTGATATCATTTGTGGTACTGTATCCATATTTTTTCCTCCTAATTATATTTTGAAAACAATTTTTATTTTTTATACAAAAAAAGAAAAGAAACATTAACATTTCTTCTCTACATCATATTTTCAATACTCTTTTCAACATCTTTGGTCATATGTTTCATATCATTTTTCATCTTGCTAGCACCACTAGGACAGAACTTTTTATAACAACACCATGCTCCATACCCACTTAAAGCAAGACCCAAAACAACACCACCGACCATACTACTTTTTTTCATTTTATCACCTCTTAAAAATATGATCAGTATATTTCTATACCATTCTTATCGTATCCTAAAAAAAAGAATTTATACCTGAAAATTATGCACTATTTTCTCTTTCAAGGTCGTTTTTCTAACATCGCTAATGTCATGAAGAATCGAATAATCTAAAGCCTCTATTTCTCCAACTAAATATAATTTCTTTTTTACTCTAGTCACTCCAGTATAAATAAGTTTTCGATAAAGCATCTTTCCATATCCTTTCACAATAGGAATTACGACATAATCAAATTCACTTCCCTGACTCTTATGAATACTAATCGCATAAGCATGTTTAAATTTATGAAAATTAGAAGCCGTATAACGAACCTCGTTCCCATCAAAACAAATAAGTATTTCTTTCTTATTACCGTTTACGATAATACTCGTAATATAACCAATATCACCATTAAACACATTATCATCAGGCATATTCGTAAGTTGTATCACCTTATCACCTTCACGAAATAACACACCATGAATCAACAACTCTTTTTTCTTTTTATCAACCGGATTAAAAATATCTTGTAACGAAACATTCAATAAATCTATACCATTAATTGTCTTATACATCGGAGCCAACACTTGAAAAGCTTCTAAATCTTTAATATATAAAGATGAAATTTCTAATACTTTATCCTTCACTAAATTACTACTAACTGGAACAAACTCTAAATCTTCTTTTTGATGAAAAATACTATAATTTAAACAATTTTCTTTAATTTGATAAGCAAGAGAAATAATATTAGAATTGGTTGCTTGCCGATACAATTCCCTTAATTCAATCATCGGTAAAGAACCACTTTCAATCATATCCTTTAGCAATTGCCCAGGTCCTACACTAGGTAATTGATGATAATCCCCTACCAAAATAATTTTTGTATCGTATCGTAACCCATTTAATAAATGATGAAATAAGATGGTATCTACCATACTAAACTCATCGATAATCACAATCTTGACATCACTTTTATGATACTCATTAACCGCGAAATGATTGTTCTCTTTATTCCATTTTAAAAAACGATGAATGGTCAGTGCTGGAATATTTGTAAATTCACTAATTCTTTTACTAGCTCTTCCTGTTGGAGCCAACAAAACCATTTCTTTGGCTAATTCATCATGACGAAGATGATAGACTTCTTGATAAAGAAGACAAATTGCTTTCATAATCGTCGTTTTCCCAGTACCAGGACCACCTGTAATAATTAAAAAATGTTTAAGAATTGCTTGCTTAATGGCTTGTTCTTGATCTAAATTATATTGACATAAGGTGAAATTCTCTACTTTTCGAAAATAAGCATCTAACTTCTTAAAAACACAGTCTTCTTTGCGAGTAAGATATCCAATTCGCTTCGCAATATTTTCCTCAGCCTCATACATTTCTTTTAAATAATAACGATCCTGATCACAAATTACCTTCATATCATCAATTAAATTTTGTAAAGAAATATCAAATACTTCTTTAGTAATAGAATTCCCCAAAGCACGTATTGTATAAGAAAAAATTTCTTCTTTTTCCAAATAACTATGACCATATAAATTTTGAACTTCTAAAAAAACATAAAGAATACTGGCCATAACTCTTCTTGTATCATCTTTCAAAACTCCAGACTTCAATGCCAAAGAATCTACTTTTTTAAAAGTCATGTCTAAAATATCTTCCATTAACAAATAGATATTTTGATCAATAACATCCAAAGCTTTTTGTTTATATTTATGATAAATAATCAAACTTTCTTTCGTAGAAAAACCCATTTCAGATAAAGCAATAACCGTTTGATAACTAGCTTCATAATCTACTAATGTATCATGTAAAATAGCAATTTGTTTTTTGGTAAGACCAGGAATCAATAATAAATTATTAGATTGTTCTAAAATAATCGTTAAGGTATCTCTTCCTAAATACTCAACAATTCTTCTCGCAGTTTTTTCACCAATTCCTTTAAATAATCCACTACTTAAAAAATCAACAATCGCATCTTTCTCTTCAGGAAGAACTCTTTCATAACTTTCTACTTGAAATTGCTCTCCATACTTATCGTGCTCTACGAGTTTACCATGAAAAATATAAGTATCTTCTTCATTTAATTCATGAAAATAACCCGTAAAAGGGATACTATGATGTTGATAGTATTCTAACGCTTCGGAATTCGTTTCTAAAACTTTAAATAGACCAACTACATACCCATTTTCTGTCTTATAAATATATTTTTTAAAATACCCTTTGATCCATACATCCAAATCAGATCCCTCCTAATCAAGAAGAAAAGCTTAGATCAAATCTAAGCCTCATTACTATTTTTTTCAATAAAAAGTCTCATCGCTTCTTCAAACTCTTGATCATCATCAAGTCCAACTAAATAGTTTTGCTCTTCGTCTTCCCCTTTTTTTATTTCCTTACGAACACAAAAATCTTCCATATCTTTAATATTCGTTAAATATACATAAGCCTTATCCACCAATGAAATCTTCTCCACAACGGCATAATCATTACCATCTTCTAATTGGATCACACTATTATTTATCATATAATCACCCTTCTATAAACCCTTAGCCTGTGCAATATCAGGATAAGTTCTCTCTTCGGCTACCTTTCTAATCGCATCATCATGTAAACGTTGATCCCCGAGATGATAATCGTCAGTTTCTTTTAATTTCTTTTTTTCTTCCTTAATATCATCTAAAATACTCATCTGCTCACGAACATGATCCAACAGACTATCATTTCTAACATTTTGAATATTTTGATAATTAACTCGTTCTGAACTCTCCGTTAATTCTTCATCTAGAATTTCAGCAACCTGTTTCTGATAATCAAAAAGCATATTAGTATGATTCTCAACAGTTATCATAGTTACACAAGAAGCCACTATAGCGATAGTTTGCACAGCGGTTTTACGAAATTCTTGTAATTTAATAGTTTTTCCTGGATAAACTCCTCCTTGAAGTTTTATCTCATGCTCAACAATCGATTTTTCCTGTGATCTTTTACGACCTTCTTGTACAATTCTTATAAAGGTATCATCTATCATCCTATCTTGATTCATATCATTTCTATCCTGATTCATAACATCCTCCATCTTCCAATACCATTTTATATCATTTCAATCAAGAACACAACCACTTATTAAACTTTTAGTAACATCTTATCATTAGTTACTAGACCAATACAACAAGGATAATTCACATCCGTAAGACACACTTCAACCATGGAATTGGTTGGATATTCTCCTTTTATTTTAACATATAAATAATTACTAGTATGGCCAAAACTAAAACCACTTTTATTTTGTTCAATCAAAACCAAAACTTTCTGACCAAGAAATCTTTTCATGTATTTTTCCTCTAATTCATTAGACAACTCCATTAGTAAATGACTTCGTTTCTTTTTAACCATTCCATCTACTTGATTAGGAAATTGGCTAGCCGGAGTACCTTTACGAATGGAATATGGAAAAACATGAATTTTAGTAAAGGCAAATTCCCTCGCATGATCCAAAGTTTGTTGAAACATCTCCTCATCTTCTCCAGGAAATCCTACAATAATATCAGTAGAAATCGAAATATTAGGACGGATTTTACGAATGTTTTCTAGTTTATGACGAAAATAATCCAAATCATATTTGCGATTCATGGCTTTTAAAATCGAATCACTACCAGCTTGTAATGGAATATGAAGATGATCACAAATAATATCGTTTTCTTCTAGTAATGACAGTACTGGATCTGTTAACTCTGTAACCTCAATCGAAGAAATACGAAGTCGTTTTAAACCAGGTATCCTTAAAATATCTTGTAATAATTGATAAAAAGAATCACCCAAATCTACTCCATAATTACCTATATGAATTCCAGTAAGTACAATTTCCTGATAACCGTGCACTACTAAATCCATAATTTCACGAATAACTGTTTCACGCTGTTTACTTCTACATTTTCCCCTAACATAAGGAATAATACAGTAAGTACAAAAGTTTTCACACCCATCTTGAATTTTCACAAAAGCACGAGTTCGCTCTTTAAAATTTTTAATCTCCATATCCTCAAACTCTGTCCCCAACTCACAAGCCAAATGACGAATCGGTTGATGCGTTTTAAAATATTCTTGAATCAAAGAAACAATCTTACTCTTATTCTGATTTCCAATTAAAATATCAACCCCATCAATTACGATCTCTTTATTCGCCTCTACAAAACATCCCATCGCTACAATACAAGCATTAGGATTTCTCCTGATGGCCTGATGAATAATCTTTCGCGATTTAGAATCACTCTGATTCGTTACAGTACAAGTATTGATAATATAAATATCACAAATATCATCAAACTCTGAAAGCGTATAACCACTATTTTCTAATACATCCGCAACATACTCACTCTCATATGTATTTACTTTACATCCTAATGTATAAATTCCAACTTTCATCCTATCCCTCTATTCTAATCATTTTTTCATCTATAATCGAATATAAATAAGTAAAAATAGGTTTATCACAAATCGTATGAATATATTCGCAATACCCATGTAACTGTTTCCTATATTCTTCATCATGCACATTCTTCAATTTATAATCAATAATGATAATTTTGTCATTATATTCTAACATACAATCAATAATTCCGATAGTACCAAATGAATTCATAAAACGGTATTCTTTATAAATATTAGCCTCACTAACATCTTTTAAAATATCTTGTTGTAAAAATTTTTCTATCTTTCTCCTCATAAACAAAGAAAGATTCAATCGATCCAAATTTGGTTCTTTAAAATTAAGAATTTCCAATAAATAATGAAACTGAATTCCAAATTCCATACTTTTTTTCTCATCAGGTAAAGTAAGTTCATCATGAACTTTAGAATATTGTGTTTTTTCTTCCACCAAACCTTCATAACAAGTTTCCACAAAATCATCCAAAGGACAAGTACCATGATCTAAATAATCTTCAATCTGAATGGAACGAATCTTTTTATAATCAGAAGTGATCACAATATTATTCAAATCGATTTTTTGAATAAAAGGTTGTATTTTATCATAAATACTTTTTAAAAATTCTAAAAAAGAGCGATATTTTAATTTCGTAGCTTCAGACACATAATTACAATCCATCATGTCAGAGTCATCTTCCATATTAACAACCATAATCATCTTTTCGCAACTTCTAGTTAACGCTACATAAAAAAGGCGAATTTTTTCACTAATTTCCTCACTATAAAATTGATCTTTATACAAAGTCTTGTAAATGGTTTCTCCATATCCTTCTAAAAAATAAGGTAGAATAATTCCATAACGATTACTAAACATTATTTTTTCTTTTAAATCACTAACATTAAATCGATTGTGTAACCCTGTATAATAACATATTGGATACTCTAATCCTTTCGATTTATGGATAGTCATAATCTTAACACTATTTTCTTCTACCGAATTAGCTGGAATCATAAGAGCTTTTCCTTCTTGAATCATCTCGCTCAAATAGTTAGAAAAATCCTCCATTGAATAGTCGATTTTTTTCATATTTCGAGCTAGGTCTAACATATACTCCAAATCATTCATAACCGATTGTATATTTCCAACCGTAATCGCTTTATCGTAAAATTGAAATTGTTCGATAATCTGATGTAAAATATATTCATTATCATGATAGTCTAATTCCCCAACAATTTTCTGAATTCTACAAAATAAATCCGTTTTAAAATAAGTATGATTCGTGATAATTTCAAACAATTCTTGATCTGAGATTTGAAAAAGATAACTGCGCCCAATACTTAAAAAAGCATATTCAAATTCTTTGTCATACTGCTGGTTTTTCACTTTGAGGATCAATTTTAAAAGATTTTGAATCAAATAGATTTCAGTATGATGCATAATATTTTCATCTTTTAAAATCGTAAGAGGAATACCATAGTATTCTAATATTTTTTTATATAAATCAAATTTACTGCTACGATCCATTAAAATCACAAAATCATAATATTGAACATCTCGCAATACCCCTTGATCTTTATCGAAAATTTGATATTTTTCCTTCATTTTTTTTAGAATGTCAGATGCCACAATAAAAGCTTCTATTTCATCTTTGGTATAATTGCCTTTAGAATCATAATGATATTGATAAATTTCGGTTGCATAATTCTGATTAGTATGTCCTTGTTCATGATAAGAAGTATTCCCAAATACCATCTGATGCCCATCTTTATAATCAGCTCCACCGATATTAGTATCCATAATCAAATCAAAGATTAAATTAATATCGTTTAAAACTTCTTCTCTACTACGAAAATTTTTATTTAAATCAATCTTAATTCCACCATCATGCTCTTTATAACGATCATACTTATCTTTAAAAATAATCGGATTAGCATTACGAAAACGATAAATAGATTGCTTAATATCTCCAACCATATAAACATTATGATTTTCAATCAGTCCAATAAAAGTCTCTTGTAAATCACTAGTATCTTGATATTCATCAATCATAATCTCATGAAAATAATTCTTCAACTCTTCTCGAATTTCAGCGTGTTCTTTTACTACCTGAATCGCTAATTTACTAATATCAACAAATTCATAAACATTGTATGTTCTTTTGTATTCTGTAATTCTTTGATCTAGTTTTCGAATAATCTCAATCAGCATCTTAGCATAATCTGCTGTCATCAAAATAGAATCTATGATCTCCTGTTGATTAATATAGGCACATTCTTTTTTAACATCTTTTAGAATTCGAGAAACTTCTTCTTTACATTTCTTAATCGACTCATCACACCCTTTAGGCAAATTCGGAAGTCTAATCTCCAGTAAAGATACCATATCATCATAGTGTTGACAACTCAAAAGTGGTAATAAACTTTTCTCTAATTTATCATAGTAGTCTCCATCTACTGCTAAGCGAATCTCTTCTAAATAGTCCCAAATTTTAGAAAGCTTTTTTTGTAGATAGCTGCCAAACTCCAAAATATCAACATCTATCTTGTTGCGATCATAATATCTTTCTAGATACTGAGCTAAATAATCATCTTTATCATACTTCATATCAAGCTGAGCATTTACATTCAAAATTCCCTGTTTTAATTCTTTATCATCCTTGATACAAAAATCAGTAATTAGTTTTTCAAACAAAGGATTCCTACTTTCATAATATTCCTCAAAAATCCGATCTAATTCTTCTTTTTTTACTACTTCAATAATAGAGTGATCGATAATACTAACAGAGCTAGAAATATGAAGCAAATCATGATACTTTTTGACAATCGACAACGCAAAAGAATCAAACGTAGTAATATAAGCCTTATCGATTCTAGCTACTTGCTCCATGAACCCTGCCGCTTGTATTTTCTTACGGATACGAAGCATCATCTCATAGGCTGC
>JAQXIG010000119.1 GCA_029007685.1 bacterium
ATGCAATTTCTGAAGCTTCGACTGTAGATAATATTGTTCATACGGGACAATCTGTTCATTACAGTGGTTTCTCCTTCATAGATACTGTAATGATAGATGGTCTAGGATATAAATGGACAGATGTAGTAGGAACTACTGTGATTGGGCAACCTACCCATGATGGCACTAGTACCCAAACTGGTAACATTGGTAATGGTTATGCTAAAATAACAGCATTAACCGTACAATAAATAACATATAAGAAGAATCGATCATCAAAATCGGTTCTTTTTTCAATTTTTAATCATGGAATCTAGCATAAAAAAGAAACTAATGCTATAATAATAAAAGAAAGGGTCGTTATAATGAAAAGAATAAAAAAGAAATTAAAAAAAATGAGTGATAAATTTATAAAAACTATAGAATATATAATGGCTAATCCTAAAAAATCAATGATTACCGTCATCAATCGTATAATAGAAACCATAAAGAATAATGTGTTATTTTTTGTCTACGTATTAGTCTCTTTGTTTTGTGCCACAATCGTAAGGTACATTACTATTAACACGACGGAAAATATTTTAAATATAAAACCGATAATTGCAGATTTGGCAGTAATATTAGGATTAGGAGGTTTTAGCTTTTTTTTAAAAGAAAAAAACCGCTTTGCATATTTACTAACTATCAATATAATCCTGACATTGTTATGTATTATTAATTCGTTATACTACACATTTTATACCTCATATGTTTCAGTATCGTTAATTGGAACCTTAGAATATTTATTTCAAGTGAGTGATGCTGTCACCAAAAATGTAGTAAAAGCCCAAGATTTTGTCTATCTATTAGCACCAATTTGTTTAATTATCACGCAGATTCGCTTGAAAAAAAGTAAAAAATATATATCAAAAAATAAACAGAAAAATGATCCTCATAAAGCTTTCATTTGCTTAGGAACTACTGGAATTTTAATTTTTTGTTTTATTTCTATGCTTACATCGTTGGAAATTGGCAGATTTTCTAAACAATGGAATCGTGAATATATCGTAATGAAGTTTGGAATCTATACATACCAACTAAATGACATCGTAAAAAGCATTGAACCTAAAATAACTAGTCTGTTTGGTTATGATAATGCCTTAAAAAATTTTAATGAATATTTCCAAGATCGACCAAATAAACAAACAATAGTAAATGAATATACAGGAATATTTGAAGGGAAAAATATTATTGCAATCCATGCTGAGAGCATGCAATCTGTTGCTATAGGATTAACCTTTAATGGGCAAGAAGTGACACCAACTTTAAATCGCTTAGCCAAAGAATCCTTAAATTTTACGAACTTCTATACTCAAGTAAGCGTTGGAACTTCTAGTGATTCAGAATTTACCTTAAACACATCATTAATGCCTACGAATAATGGAACTGCTTTCGTCAGCTACTTTAATAGAGAATATGTCAGCATTCCTAAATTATTGAAAGAAAAAGGCTATTACAGCTTTTCGATGCATGCCAATAATGGTTCTTACTGGAATCGTGATGTAATGCATCAATCATTAGGGTATAATCATTTTTACAGTAAAAAAGAATATGAAATTGATGAATGGATTGGTCTCGGGTTATCTGATAAATCTTTCTTTAAACAGTCAATCGAAAAAATAAAAGAAATAAATAAAAAAGGGCAACCATATTATGGAACCGTAATCATGCTAACCAATCACACCCCATTTGCTGATGTAGATAAATACGGTGAATTCGATGTCGATTTAAAAGAAGAAGTATACAATGAAGAAACAACAGAAACAGAAATGATTTCATACCCATATATGGAAGGAACTAAGCTTGGAAATTATTTTAAAAGCTTACATTATGCAGATGAAGCTCTTGGTGAGTTTATCACATCCTTAGAAGAAGAGGGACTTTTGGAAAATACCGTAATTGTCATCTACGGTGATCACGATGCCAGACTTCCTAAAGCTGATTTTGCTAGATTATTCAATTATGATAAAGAAAATGATACTACCTTACCATCTGATAGTGAAAATTATCATAAAGTAGATTATTATCAATATGAATTGTTAAGAAAAGTACCATTCATGATTTACAGTAAAGAAACAAAAGAGACATTACATCGTGATGTAACAAATGTAATGGGAATGTACGATGTAATGCCTACCTTAGGAAATATGTTTGGCTTCTATAATAAATACCAATTAGGAAAAGATATTTTTAACACAACAGATGATAACATTGTAGTATTCCCAAATGGGAATTGGTTAACGAATAAAGTATACTATAACACTCAAAAAGGAGAATATCTGACTCTAAAAGATACCATCATTACGGAAGAATACATTGAGCAGTGCAGTACCTATGCTGAAAAGCTATTAAACGTATCTAACTCTTTAATCGTTTATGATTTAATCAAAAAAGAACGAGAAACCATTGAGTCAGATACAGATTATATTGAAGAAAAGGTTGCTGAATAATGAAAAAGAAAAAAAAGAAAAAAATAAAAGTAAAAGCAGTAGGAATAATAATGGGAGGAGTTGTCATTCTAGGTGTCCTAACTTGGAATTTTCATTTAAAAAATAAACCATTAGAGATCACAGTTGTCAGTACAATAGAGGGGTATAACTATTATCTAGATAGTAATGAAACTCGAGTATATAAAAAGTATTACAAACAATTAGAAGAAGAAATTGAGGATAATAAAATTGACGAGAAAAATTATGCGGAATTGGTTGCCAAATTATTCATAATTGACTTTTATACTTTGAGTAATAAAGTGACCAACCAAGATATTGGGGGAATTCAATTTGTTCATACCAATTTACAAAGTAAATTAAAAAGCGAAGCCACATCTAGCGTGTATAAGTATGTAAAAAATAATTTATCTGGGCAAAGAAGACAAAAACTACCAGAAGTAAAAGATGTAGAAATATTAGAAAACAAACAAATAAATTATAATAATGAAAAATATCAAGATCTAAGTGCTTACCAATTAAAAGTAAAAGTAGAGTATGTAAAAGATCTAGATTATCCAGAAGAAGTGAGCGTAACATTAATACATGAAGAAAATAAGTTGGTCTTGGTTGAAATGAAGTAAGATCTAGGAGTGAGAAAATGAATTACTATGATAGACAGATTGAAAAAAATAAAAAGCAATTATTAATAGGTCTCGGGGTGGGGATGGTATTAATTTTAGCAGGTTATTTATGGACAGTACTCCCTGTTTTACTACAACAAGATCACATTGTAAAGTTCCGATTCAATAATGGTGAAGAAGAATGGATTGTTTCAGTACACCACAATGATGTTGTTCAAAGAATAGAAGATCCTATCATGGAAGGATATATATTTGGAGGATGGGCATTAGAAGATTCTCTATATAATTTTGATAATCAAGTTACTAGAAATTTAGTATTAGAAGCAGTATGGCATACTCAAGAGGAATATGGAACTACTACTGATATTACCAGATATGAAGTAATCTACGATAGTAATGGTGGTAGTGCTATTGAAAATGATAGTGTTATCAAACACGGAGTAATCACAAAACCAGAACCTCCAACAAAAAAAGGATATACCTTTGTCGGTTGGAAAGAAAACGGAGAAGACTATAACTTTGATCAAAAAGTAGAAGGAAATGTGAAACTAGAGGCCGAATGGGTCAAAAATCCAGAAGGAAATAATGGTAGTTTAGAAATCGCAATAGGATCAGAATCAGGAACTGGGACCGGAATAGGAACAATTGTAATTCCTAATACCGATACAGACGAAAAACCACCAGCAACGGATCATCCAAGTACAAGTCCTTCAACGGAAAAAGTGACTTCCATATCAATAACCAAAAGTATAAGCTTAATGAAAGGAACTACTAAAAATTTAAGTGTAAACTACCAACCAAGCAATGCCCAATTAACCACATTAACTTGGACAAGTAGTAATCCAAAAGTAGCAGTGGTAAGTAGTTCTGGAGAAATAACAGCAGTCGCAGCAGGAGCAACTAAAATTACCGTAAAAGATACAATAGGAAATACGGCATCTTGTATTGTAACCGTAATTGAAAATCTCCCACAAGTGACATCAATTTCCATTTCAAGCAACCTAAAACTAGAAAAGGGTACTAGTCAAACTCTAAGTGTAAGTCATAAACCAAGCAATGCTCAATTAACCACATTAACTTGGACAAGTAATAATACCAAAGTAGCAACGGTAAATAACTCAGGGAACATAACCGCAGTAGGAACTGGAACGGCTAAGATTACGGTTAAAGATAGCTTAGGAAATAGTGCAACATGTACAGTAACAGTAATCAATCCAACTACGAGTCCAAGCCCAAGTAATACACCAAATCCTCCACAAAATAAAGTCACTTCAATATCAATTGCAAATAACGTCAAACTAGAAAAAGGTGCTAGCCAAACTTTAACTGTAAGTCATGAACCAAGCAACGCAACACTAACCAAGTTAACTTGGAGCAGTAGTAATAGCAAAGTAGCAACGGTAAGTAGCTCAGGGAAAATAACAGCAGTCGGCACTGGAACAGCCAACATCACGGTAAAAGATACTCTCAATAATTAC
This sequence comes from bacterium, assembly GCA_029007685.1. GTDB lineage: Bacteria > Bacillota_I > Bacilli_A > RF39 > UBA660 > Alloscybalousia. Next base: position 4,567 of record JAQXIG010000119.1, read on the forward strand.
GCAACATGTACAGTAACGGTAATTCAAAATCCTACTAGTATATCCATTACTGCCGGACCTCTTTGGATAAGAATGGGAGATCAAAAACAATTAGCCGTAACCTTTACGCCTGGTACAACAACTGAAAAAAGTATTACTTGGAGTAGCAGTAATAATAATATTGCGACTGTCAATAGTAGTGGTATTGTGACCGGAAAGAGTGCCGGAAAGGTGACCATTATAGCTCGTACTAGCAACGGAAAAGAAGCAAATACCACAGTAATAGTAGATTCAGGAAGTTTAAATATATTAGAAGATACTAGCTTTAGCAAAGGATTTGAGCTATGGGCAAGTGATACCAGTGGAAAATATGCATGTGTGAACTGTAATAATCCATATTGGTATATAACAAGTCAGAATTTGCCTAACCAATTTAATACAAGTAATATAGCGTACCAAAATGGCAATTATATCCTCAATGCCAACAATAATGGTATCAACAACAAATTGATTACTTATAATAAAAATGGTTTCATGAAGTTAGACATTAATACTTTTGGAGCTAGTTATTCTACAGAAGCTAGTGGTTGGCCACATTTATTATTAGCGGGAAAATACTATCCTAACAACGTTCAGAATTTTTATAGTCAAGAAAATGAATTGAGACAAAAGTATAATAGCTTTAAAGATGCCAATGGAAAGTGGAATGATGTAATATTCAATGTAGATCTAAAATTAGATTTGATGACCAAAGGAAATCCAATACGGGGAGTACAAGCAGCTCAATATTTATCTTTTATAGAGATAAAAGACAAAAAAGGTCATAATATGATATGGTTTGGCTTCAATTTATTTGATGATAGAGCAGAAGCACAAGGATATCTTACACAACTAGATCAAAAAACACAAAAATACATCTACCTCTTAAGTACTCCTCAAGTTTATAACGGTATGGGAAATAGTATCTACAATAATGGTAATATCGCTTATGGACAGTGGAAAACAGCTAGTGTCAATGTATCAAAATATATTCGCAGAGTAGTAGATTTCCTAAATGGAAATAATGAAAGTGGTGCGCTACTTTGGGGAAGAAGAGTAGAAGCCAAAGATTTGTATATTGGTGGCTTTAATATCGGATATGAAATACATGGTGAATACCATATGGCTATGAATATGAGAAATTTAAAGCTATACTCAAGAGAAACTTCGGCGAATTATGATGGTTGTACTGCTAGTAACCCATGTTACTAAAAAGCATAAATAAAATAGAATCGATAACATATCGATTCTATTTTTGCGTATAAAAGTTGCCAAAAAATTTATCATTATGGATAAAATTTAGGGGGAAAAAGCAAACTCTTTAATCACTGTAGGACTTTCCATTTCTAAATTAATCTTCATTTCTTGACTAGCTTTCTCTATTGAATTATTATCTAACATATAACTCCATAAGTTCATTTTTAAGTTTTTAAAATAAACCATTTCACCTTCACCAGCCAGTCGAATTTGCTCAATATTCACAATCTCATCTCCATAACGATTCGCACTCATTAAATTCTTAAAAATATTATAGAAAGATAAAATTTCATTCGTCGTTAAATTGGTATCCAAGTTATTAGATACTGTATCAATAATTTCCAATAATTGATCCACACTTCGAACTGTAGTCAATTTTTGTAACATCGCTTTCACTAATAATTGTTGATTATAACCACGACCAATATCACCATTTACCAAATCATAACGATTTCGAGCTAGTACCAAAGCTTGTTCGCCGTTTAAAGTTTGCTGTCCTCTATCAATACAGATTTTACCCATACGATCAGAATTATCTGTACATAATTTTTTAGGGACTTCTACATTGACCCCACCTAAAGCATCAACTAAATTAACCACACCTTTAAAGTTAACCTTTACATAATAATTAACATCAATTCCAAAAGTATTTTCAATAGTTTCCATCATGCAATCTGTACCATACCAACCAGCATGGGTTAATTTATTTTTTTGATTATTACGACAACTAATAGGCAAATAGCTATCTCGAGGAATGGACATCATAGTAGTATTTAAAGTATATGGATTAAACGTAATCAAAATCAATGCGTCTCCATTAGCATAAGCATTTTTTTTAAGACCATCTTTTTCCGAATCTACTCCCATTAATAAAATCGAAAAAGGCTTTGTCGTAGAATGATTGGTAGCATCACTTACAGTATCATTCTTAGCTACCGTCTTATCCTTCGTAATGATTTCTTTTAAATCATCCTGAATGTTATTATATCCTTCTGTAGTAGAAAACATGACTGCATAATTACTAGAAATTAACATACTATCAATCTTATTATGATAAAGATCTCCAAGCATTTTAAGTAAATCGTCGTATAAAACAATCTTATTATCATTTTCTAACTTGTAATCTTCAATAATCTCTTTCGCAATAATATAATTATCAATCGATAACGTATCATTCAAAAGTCCAATAGTAATACCAGTGACATCATCAATCTCTTCAATCTGGTTTTCTTTTAAAGTGACCAAACTAGAAGAATAAACAATTTTACTTTTATTAATGGAATCGATCGCATCATAAACTCTTCCAACTAAAAAAGAAATCCCAACATTAAATAAAACAAAAACAATCATCAAAAAAATAGCAAATTCCTTTTTTAACTTTTGTTTCATTTGAAAGAAAAAAAAGTTGATAACAAGAATAATTCCAATCACAATATAACGTATAACGGGCTCGATAGGACCTAATTGCAAAATTCTATAAATCAGATAAATGCTACTTATTAAACAAAGTAAAATTAAAAAATTATTAATTTTAAAAGAAGTCTTTTTCTTTATCTTTTTCACTTTTGTCATAAAATCACCCCTATTATCATTATAACCAAATTTGAAAAGTTATACAACGAACTGTTATAATATCATAAGAACTTGACAGTAAAAGTATTGGAAAAAAAGAATATAATATCTTAGGAAACAAATTTCCGAAAAAGAGATTCATAGCGTTATGGTCTCTTTTTTTGGAAAAAATAAAGTGATATGAAAAATAATAATGTCTATATTGAAGTAGAAAAATTTAAAAATAAAAAGAAAGTCAGCAATCGATCTGATGCTAAAATTCGAAAAAGGATGTTAATGGATCTTCGTCTTTTTTGTTTTAGTAAAAAAGTCAATCCCCAAACTACTTTTTTGACGAAAAAAATGTAAAATAAAAAAAACAATGTGTCGAATAGTGTACGATAAAGCCTTTCTTTGATATAATATAGTCAAAAAGAAAAAAAGCAAAAAGCAATAAAAAAAGGAGGTTGATAATATGAAAAAGAGACTAATGTATACAAGTTTATTACTATTATCATTCTTTCTTGCTGATACAGTAAACGCCTTAAGCGCAGCTGAAGTATCAAGTCGCGGAACTGATTGCCCCCAAGTAGAATTAGCAGAAGCAAAAGAAGATGGTAGCTTAAATAAAATATCATGCTATGATACATATCAAGTAGCAAAACAGGTAATGGATACAACGGACAATGATAATTTAGTGATTATTGAAGGAAAAAGAATAATTGATGCCAAATATGCTTTCATTGATTATGATCAATATGCATCAGTAGGGTATACCACCATATATGATAGTAAAGAACTTTCGAATAATCGTACCTATATTGCAGGTGGAAATAGTGATGATGCTGTTTTTCTAGAACTAGACTATCCAACCGGAAGAGTCAAAATAAAAGTTGCAGGAGTAGTTGGATGGATCAAACGCTACGAAAATGAAAGTACGATGCAAAATGTATTATACGATATTGTCCCACTAAGTTGGGTAAAAAGTCCTAGTTATTATGAAATAACCGAAAGTGAGATTGTTCACCACTTACCACTTAATGTCTACAATACCAAAGGAAAATATTCAATTAAGATTGGCCGCAAACCTACTATGGTAGCTACAGGAAATTACTATAGTTTTGATGGTAATTACTTCTATAGTGATTTGAAAGTTATGATAAATGATTATAAGGCAAATCATTACACTAACTCGGTTAATAATAATCAACCATTTTATAATTATTATCAATACTTATCATTTAGAAGTAAAAGTAGTTATTCAGCTAGTAATATTAATCAGTATATAGATCATCGTACTTCGAATCCCGCTTCTAAGTTGAAAAATACTGGTGATTATTTTATAAATAGTCAAAATAGGTATGGTGTAAATGCAATCTTAATGCTAGCAATTGGAATTAATGAATCAGATTTTGGAAATAGTCCTATTGCTCAAACGAAAAATAATTTGTTTGGTCTGAATGCAGTTGATGCTTCGCCTGGTTTAAGTGCTAGTGTGTATCTGAGTGTGGAGAGCTGTATTGATGATTTTGGATTTGCTTGGTTAGCAGGCAGATATCTTCAACCTGGTGATTTTCGTTATAATGGTGCTGTTGTTGGTAACAAGTCAGTAGGGTTAAATATTAAATATGCATCAGATCCATACTGGGGAGAAAAAGCAGCTGCTTATTATTATGATTTAGATAAATATTTTGGATTTCAAGATTATGAAAAATATACTGTAGCTATTTTAAATGGTAATTATAATAATACAGTTTATGCTACCAAAACACCGGGTGGTGACAATGTATCAAGCAGTTATTATCAATATAGAAACTTGGGTTCTTCAGTTATTATTTTAGGGGAAGTTACTGGACCTAGTATTAATGGAAATACTACTTGGTATAAAGTAACTAGTGATCCTGTTTTAGATGCTAATTTAAATTATTATAGTGATTCTGCTTATTATAATACTAGTCCTCGTATTAATTATGGATGGAATAGCAGTTTAGTTTATGTTCCTGCCGCATATTTTACTAAAACATATAATGGTGGCAGTCAAATTGAAGATAATAATCAGGTACCTGTAACCCCACCTGAAGAAATTCCAACCGTAACACCAACTCCAAACCCAGTAGCTAAGCCTATTAACTCTATAGTTGTAGAAGCTGGATATACTTATGCTAATGGCCTTATTTCTAAAATAGCACCAGGGACTACAATTGAAACAATTAAAAACAATCTAACTAATACAGGAGGAACTATAATTATTACTGATGCTGTTGGTAATATTGTAACTAGTGGTGAAATAGGGACTGGCTATCGTGTTGATATTACCTCATCAACTTTACATGAAGTGTTAAACATAGTGATTTATGGTGATATTAATGGTGATGGTAAAATAAATTCAGCTGATTTATTAAGAATGAGACAACATTTACTAGGTAATACTCTAACAGGTGTTTATGAAAGAGCTGCCTATATGGGATATTCTAGTATTAATTCAGCTAATTTATTAAAAATAAGACAATATCTTTTAGGTACAAGCAATATCGATCAGAATTAAGGAGGAAGTAAATGAAAAGAATAAAACGAACAATAATATTAGTATTAACCTTAATGTTTCCATTAATTGTAGAGGCAGCAGGAAGTGCTAGTATTTCAGCCAGTGGTAGTGTTGAAAATGGAAATAATGTTACTGCCACTATCACATTAAAAAATGTAGCTGCTTGGAATTTAAAAGCTAATGGAAGCGGAGCAACTAGTGGTTGTTCCATTCATGAGGTTGGTGATTCTGGTAATGGTAATAACACAACCAAATATTTTAAAATAACTTGTAAAGCTACTAAAGTTGGAACTATAACTTTTTCTTATAGCGGTGATGTTACAAGTTCTGATGGGTCTAACACTAACATTAGTGGTAGTAAAAAAGTTAATGTTGTAAATCCTCGCGAAAAATCAAGTAATAATAATCTAAAGTCATTAGAAATAGAAGGGTATACTTTAACCCCAGAATTTAATAAAGATGTCTTAGAATATGTTGTAGAATTACCAGCAGATGCCACAAAAATCAAGATCAATGCTAATAAAGAAGATGGTTATTCCTCATTAGAAGGAACTGGTGAAAAAGAAGTTCAAGAAGGTGAAAATCGTCTTGAAATTACTGTAACATCTGAGACTGGGAAAAGCAAAATTTATGTTGTAGTTGCCAACGTAAAAGATAGTAACCCCATTACCCGTGAAATAGCTGGTCAAACTCTAACCGTAATAAAAAGAGCTAGTTCTCTTAGTAAACCAGATAATTTTGAAGAAAGTACTATAACCATCGAAGAAACTAAAATTCCAGCCTTTTATAATGAAATAACGAATACTACTTTAATTGGACTAAAAGATGAAACAGGAACGGCAAACTTATACATATACGACAAAAGTAATGATAGTTATATCAAGTACCAAGCTTTAACATCAACTGTCATTACTATCATCACAAAAGAACCCAAAGAAATACCTAAAAACTATCAACAAGTAACACTGAATTTAGAAGAAAACACCTATCAAGCATATCAATCATCCAAAAATAAAGAATATTATCTAATATATGGAGTAGATGTCAAAACAGGAACAGAAAACTGGTATAGCTATCACAAAACTGACAACACGCTCCAAGTCTATAATATTCAAGAATTAAATTCAC
>JAQXIG010000120.1 GCA_029007685.1 bacterium
CATAATTATCTCCTAGCGATATTCCAAATTGTGCTAAAATAGACATCATTGTTTGAATTCTAACATTTATATTTGAAAGACTAAAATCAGGATTTTCATTATAAAACAATTTATATATTTCTATTAATGCTTTAGAATCCATATCTAGATTAGCAGCTTTAGCACTTTTTAATAAATAAATATGTTTCATTAATTTCACAAATTGTTCATTAATATTTTTAGAATTTTGATAATCAATAATACTAGCATTTTCAAAATCTGAAAAAGAGATATTTAGTCCTCTTCCTAGAGTAAATTCTGCAGTCATTAAATTTTCCCCTTCATTATTCCTGCTTTTATACTCGAATAAAAACAAAAGACCATTATCATATTTTACAATTTCTTGATTATTTGTATTACTTATTCAACGACTAATAATTTTTCCTCAAAATCTTTTAACATGTTCTAAGAAATGAAACATTTCTTAGCATATCTTTATGAAATTTTTGTTCATTAGCAAAATCATCAATCAATTTATTAATTTTTGCTTTATCAATATTTTGATTAGAAACTAATCCTTCAAATCTAAATCCAAATTTTTCTCTATTTCCATATTCTATACTCTTATTAAAGTAAATTTTTTCAGTACTCATATCAAATTTAACCTTCCTTTATACTAGGTATTATATCACATTCCAATTGATTTTGGTTTACTATGTAAGAATGATATCAATTTGATAGTATTCAGATAGTTTTATCTTATTAGATAGGTTTTCAATAAATATCTCGTTAGCATAATTAAATATTAGAAATCTTTTTTCTTTAATAATGATTCTATTAGGTTCAATATAAGTTAAATTAGTTCTATCTATTTTTCTAATATTATCATTAATAATAGTGGGGTTATTTTAGTAAAATCATATATCAGTTTTAACTTCTTTCTTAATCATTCTTCAATAGATAACTCTTCTTTCAGAATATTTAGCATAATACCATCCTTTCTTTGTGGGATAGTTTCTTAAACACAAAAAAACTAATCCATTACTGAATTAGTTGTATATCAAGCTCAAACACAAAAGTTCGGGCAAATTTCCTCTTGGTAGCGAGAGAGGGGATCGAACCCCCGACCTTTCGGGTATGAACCGAACGCTCTAGCCAGCTGAGCTATCTCGCCATTACGAATGAGCAAATTAATTGTATCAGATCTAAAAGCATTAATCAACTATTTTTTTAAATTTATTTGAAAAAATAGAATAGACTACATTAGAGGAGGATAGATATGCAAATTATCATTAAAGGGGGACTCCACACAAAAAACAGTCCCAAAAATACCAAAGATTCTGTCTTGTTAGCCTTAGAAAGTAGTAGAGTAGATGGAGTTTTGTTAAATGTGCAAATGACCAAAGATAACAAATTGGTGGTAGCTATTGATAATAGGCTATATCATTGTAGTATCAGTGAAAACAATTATATCGATTTAATGAAATATAACTTAGGATCAAAAGTGAAAAAGCATACAGTTATATTATTAGAAGAAGTTTTAAAATTATACCAAAATTCATCTCAAAAACTAATATTAGAAATCTCACTATGTAATAATCCTAAAGAATTGGTAGAACAACTAGCTTTTTTGTTGAATCAATATCAACCTGTAAATAGTTATATAACTACTCCATTGAAAGAAATCGTGATTTATGCTCAAAACTCTCTGAAGAATAGTAAAGTAGGGGCTAGTATTTTAAATCAGAATAGTGATTTGTGGAATTTAGATTTAGATTTTTATATCGTAAATCCGAATAGTTTAAACACCAGAGAAATTGCTAAAAACGTAAAAGATCAAAAAATAATAATGTTGGAATTGATGTCAAGAAGACAAGTAAATGAGATTTTACTACTAAATCATAATTTATTTGAAAATCAATTGTTTTGGATTATAAATGAATTCACAGAACAACAAGAAAACTAAATATCTTTGTATTTGCATTGGATTCTATGTTATACTAATAGCAGTAAAGGTGTGTGGTAATAGTGAAAAAAATACTAATAGGAATAATATGTGGGATTATTATGGTGATCCCAACCAAAACGTTAGCATTAAATGAGGTTAATGTTTATTTTTTTCATAGTGAATCATGTAATTTTTGTAACCAAGAAAAAGCATATTTAGAAGCTTTGAAAGAACGTTATTTTAATTTAAGGGTTTATTCATATGATGTTTCATCCGAAATCAATAATGATTTAATGAAGCAAGCCAAAGAATTGTATGGAGTAAAAGAAGCGGGAATTCCATTTACTATTATTGGAGATAGTACTTTTTTAGGATTTTCTGAAAGTAAAAAATGTGATATGGAAGAAAAAATTTATGAATATTCTTACAATTCTTATCAAAACTTATTTGGAACGAAACTATTGATGATTGGATATCGTACTGATTTAGTTGGAGATGTAGAAAAATCAACCGACAAAAAAGATTATGTAATTGAAGAGTCTAGGCCAATAACTACTGCGGATGCAACTAATTCCAATCAAACAACCGCGAAATCATCCAAATTTCAAATTACTTTAAACTTAGGTATGGTAATACTGATTTTAGGCATTATTGTTTTAGTACTTATAGCAAAAGAAAGGAAAAGAAATATATGATTTGGTTTGTCATTGGATTTATCATATTGATAGTAATTATAATAGTATGTTTGTTGATTCTGAAAGGGTTATCGAAAGAAGAAAATCAATATATGGAAGTTTCCGATCATTATCTAAAAAACATTGGTAAAAGTTATACCAGGGAAGAATATGCATCATGGGCATATCAAACGTATGAAAGAATTATTAGTGCTATTCAAAATGAAGATTATTATTTCTTACGTGATATTCTTTCCGATGAAATTTACAATCATTATTTATTAAACCTTAAAAATGCTAAAGATCGTAATGTAAAGAATATTGTAAGAGAAATGAAACCTAGTTTTCAAAAATTGGTAAGTCTAGTGATCAAGGACAATTTAGAAATATCCAAAGTTTGGATTAAAGTATCTTATATTGAATATACTATTGATCTTGCTTCCTCTTCTGACCAAGAGCAAGAATTAGTAGGGGAGAAAGTAATTGCAGGGAGCAAAGATAAAAAAAATGAAAAAGAGTATATGTTAACCTTTGTTAAAGAAAGAACTGAAAAAGAAAGCGTAGCCTGCCCACATTGTGGTTATATTACTCATATTATTAGTCAAAATCACTGTTCTAGATGTGGAGCTACAGTTGTCAATAAAAAATATCATTGGGTGTTAGTTGGTAAAGAAGAGATTCGAACCAATTCCAGTTTTTAATGAAAATAACGGGATCAAAAAAGGAGAAATTACATAGTTCTCCTTTTAATATAATTCACTTTTCAAAAGATTGATATTTTCATTCATAATGGTGATATAATCTTGCTTATTATCACGATCTTCATCTGTAATATTGTCTAACTTTCGTAAAGTCAAAGTATTGATTCCTGTGTCTTTTATAATTTGTTCAAAAACTGTACTAATTTCTGTTTTTTCTAAAATAAACAAATGATTAATAGATCCTTGTTCAATTTTTTGGGTGATATCACTAATCGTTTTTTCAGAAACACTATTTGTAGAATCATCTAAAGAAATTACTTCAAATCCATATTTTTCTAAAAATTTTAAAGAATCAGTATTCACAACAATCGTTTTTCTGGTAGCATTTTCTGCGGTTAATTTGATCTCAGCATCCACTTCAGATAAAGATACTTTTAACTCCTCGTATGCTGCTTTAATTTCCTTTTTCAAATAACTATTTGAAATATATTCCATCAAACCATTTTTTATATTCTGACTAATCATCAATAAATTAGAAGGATTTAACCATAATTCTGCCACACCATATGTAGTTTCAATACCACTAGTAGCATCAATAATCAGCATATCTTGATTTCGATCTAACATACTAATAGCCAAGTCTTTATCATTTCCAATTCCGTTATAGATAAATAATTCCTTCTTACTATAGTCCTTAATTAACTTATCATTAATTTTATAATCATCAATATTGGTGCCATCGGGATAAATCGAAGTGACAAGGGAATGATCTCCGTATAGTTTATTCGTTACATACTCATAAGGGTAAGCGGTAGTCACAATCTCAATTCCTTCCAAATTGTCTTTTTTAAAACACCCTGTAATAAAAATGATCATTAGTAAAGGTAGCAGTAACAATTTCCAATTTTTCATATTTTTTTCTCCTCCAATGGTGGTACTGGATCATACCCACTAGAACCGTGGGGATGACATTTTAGAATTCTCTTAATTGTTAGTAGACTTCCCTTGATACTACCAAATCGACCGATCGCTTCTATTGCATACTGAGAACAGGTGGGTTGAAAGCGACAACTGCTATGCCAACTACTAGGTGTCATTTGGTAGATCTTGATAAGTCCAATAAGAAAGTATTTCATATTCTATCACCATGTGTCTATTTTACTATTTTTTTTTCACTTTTACAACCGACAAAGAATAAATTATGTAATAAATAGAATCCATCTGAATATACTGAATATAAAAAGGCCTTTTCAACTATAAATAGATACAAGGTTCTATAATTTGACAAAATTCTTGCGTTTTTCAAACTTTTGTGCTATCCTATAGCTACTTTTATATAAGAGAGGGGGAGCGGTATGAAAGAGTCTAGCTTGGATTTGATATTAGACGATCATTCAAAACTGAAAAATGGCTTATATTTAGTTTTAAAAAGAAGTGCGGATATTTTAATATCAGGAATTAGTTTACTATTACTATGGCCGATATTTTTAATAGTAGCATTGATGATCAAACTAGATTCTAAAGGAGTCATCATTTTTAAACAGAAACGTATTGGGAAAAATGGCAAATCTATTTACATCTATAAATTTCGTACTATGATTCCCAATGCTGATGCCGTCTTAGAAAAGATGATGAAAGAAAATTCTGATATTTATCGAGAATATACAATAAACAAAAAATTAAAGCATGATCCGCGAGTAACTAAAATAGGAAATTTTTTAAGAAAGACGTCACTAGATGAATTGCCACAGTTACTAAATATCTTGATTGGGGATATGAGTATTGTGGGACCGCGTCCATATTTGCATCGCGAAATAGAAGATATGCAACCATATTATGAAGAAATTATTAAAATGACACCTGGTTTAACCGGTCTATGGCAAGTAAGTGGCCGAAATGACATTACTTTTAAAGAAAGATGTAAGTTAGACAGTAAATATTATCATAGTCGTGGTATAAAGCAAGATGTGATCATAGTAATTAAAACATTTGCTGTTGTATTCTTAAAAAAAGGTGCAAGATAAAAGAATAAATAAAAAGAATAGTAGGGGTACTAAAATAATGAACAAAAACTATATGCAAGGGAAGTGCCTATGTATGTAGTTTTTTTAAGTAAAGGAGAATGTAACGTGAAAAAAGAGCCTGTTAGAATTGCCCATATCATCGGAAAATGGCTCGGTGGGGGGGTAGAAGCAGTGGTAATGAATTACTATCGACATATAGATCATACTAAAATTCAATTTGATTTTATATGTGATAATGATTCCACCAATATTCCTTATGAAGAAATTGAAAAATTAGGTGGTAAAGTAATCTTAATTCCACCATATCAAAAATTGATTTCTTATCAAAAATCCTTAAAACAAATATTTAGAGAAGGAAACTATAAAATAGTACATTCTCATATCAATACCTTATCTGTTTTTCCATTATTAGCAGCAAAACAAGTAGGAGTACCAGTTAGAATTGCCCATAGTCATTCAACAACCAATAAAAAAGAATGGAAAAAGAATCTTGTAAAGCAAATGTTACGTCCTTTTTCTAAAATATTTGCGACTGATTATATTGGTTGTAGCGAGCTAGCTGGAAGATGGTTGTTTGGAAACAAGGCTTACAATCGAGGTGAAGTTTACTTATTAAATAACGCGATCGATATTGAAAAATTTGCCTATGACGAAAAGTTAAGGCATCAGAAACGAAAAGAATTAAAAATAAAAAATGATACGTTAGTAATCGGTCATATTGGACGTTTTGTAGCCCAAAAAAATCATAGTTTTTTAATTGACATCTTTGCTGAAATTCATGAACAAAACAAAAATTCTATTCTGTTACTAGCTGGGCAGGGACCACTTGTGGATGATGTTAAAGCAAAAGTAATCCAGAAAAAATTAACGAAATCAGTAAAATTTTTAGGACAAAGAAATGATGCTAATGAATTATATCAAGCCATGGATATCTTTATTTTACCAAGTTTATATGAAGGGCTACCAGTAGTAGGAGTCGAAACCCAAGCTGCAGGATTACTTTGTTGTTTATCTGATGATATGACTAAAGAAACAAAAATATTAGATTCAACCCTGTTTTTATCGTTGACACAATCTCCATTAGAATGGGCCAACATCATATTAAAAAAACAAAAAAAATTTAGCAGAAATAACAATGAAACATTATTATCTTGTGCCGGTTTTAACATTCGATTAGAAGCAAAAAAATTAGAAAATAAATATCTAGATTATATAAGTAGGTGAAAATATGAAAAAAGTAACAATTACCAATGCCTATACTTGGTATAACAAGGGAGATGCTGGAATTCTATTAGGAATTGTAGAAACTCTAAAAAAAATATATAAAAAGGAAATAGAAGTTACGGTTTTATCTTTTACACCGGAAGAAGATAAAAAAAGATACTGTCAAGATAACGTTATCCAAAATGTCTATAGTAATGTATTAAATCCTCATCCCTATCAACACACTAAGATTGGCAAAATTTTTGCCATTATCAAGTTGTTTTTTCAAATGATATACCAATTTATGTTAATCCATATTAATCCTCAAAGACTAGTTAAGAAATATGAAAATTATCATGCATTAAGTGAGTGTGATTATATCATTGTCTGTGGTGGAGGATTTCTGGGTGGGAAAAAGTTTGATAGCTTTATGCACTTATTCCAGATTTACATCAATACCAAATTTAACAAAAAAACCATTGTCATGGGAACTTCTATTGAACCTATAGGCAACCAAATAATAAAAAAAATGACGGAACGTATTTTAAAAAAGGTAGATTTTATCATTGCCAGAGAAACCATAACTTTTCATTATTTAAAGGAGTTTATGCCCCTAGAAAAAATTGATTTGGTTCCGGATATGGCATTCATGTTAGAAGATAAAATTCGAATTGATAAGAAGATTAAAAAACAAAAAGAAACATATGGTAATATCTATGGATTAACAGTTCGTGCTTGGAACTTCCCTAACACTAAAAATCCAACCTTACAAATGAATAACTATATGAATGCAATTGTGGAAGTGATTTCTAATCATGCAAGAACGAATAATGATTTATTTATTTTTGTTCCCCAAGTAATGGTAGCTCATGGCAACGATGCCGAAGTAGCTAAAAAAATTCAAAAATTATTACCGGCCGATATCCATGATCATTTCATAATCATAGAAGATGACCTATCGCCAGTAGAAATTAAAAGTTTAATTGGCAATATGGACTATTTTATCGGAACGAGAATGCACTCCAATATCTTCGCAACCAGTATGAAAATTCCAACTATTGCGATCGCCTATGAAAAAAAGACGAATGGCATTATGGAAACTGTTGGTTTATCTAATTTTGTGGTAGAAATTGACGATATTACTGCTGAAAAACTTCAAAAGAAGATCGATAATTGTATCGAAAATAGAAAGCAAATTGTCCAATTGCTAGAAAAAGAGATTCCACTCATTCGTCAAAAGATACAAACGAAAATTGAAAAAATAGTAGGGGAGGAGGAAAATAAATGAAATTATGGTTTATTTTTGATACTGTAATGTTAAAAGATGAAAATGAAGATTACTATGCCATCAACCTAAATTACAAGTTATGGAAAGAAAGATATCTAAAAACATTCGATAGTATGGTAGTATCAACTAGAATGAAAGAATTATCCTATCAGGAAATTATGGCAAAGAAGGGATATACAATTTCTAATGGTGAAGGCGTTGAAATAAAACCCATTACAAAGTATAATAAGATAACAGATGCTATCTTGAACAGAAAACAAATTGAGAAAGAGTTAAGAGAAATTCTAGATACTGTAGACTGTGTCATTATTAGAATGCCTAGTCCCTTAGGAAATATAGCCTGTGATATATGTAGAAAATATAAAAAGAAATATGCTATAGAAATGGTGGCTTGCCCATGGAATAACTACCGAAATCATGGTCATTGGTTAGGAAAAGTGGTTGCACCATTTATGTATTACGAAACTAAAAGACAATGCCAAAAGGCCAATAGAGTATTATACGTTAGTAAAAATTTTCTTCAAAATCGTTATCCCACTAATGGTAAAACAACCAATGCTTCCAATGTCATGATTAATCAATCTGCTCCTCAAGTATTAGAAAAGCGTTTCGCTCAAATCAATCAAGAAAAGAATGTTTATCGTTTGGGGTTAGTAGGTACCTTAGGTTTAAAGTATAAGGGGCATCTAGTGGCCTTAAAAGCTCTTAAAATCTTAAAAAGAGAATATCCTCAGATTGTCATAGAATTATTAGGACCCGGTGATGACCCTCAATTAAAAAAATATATTACTAAAAACAACCTAGAAAATAATGTAATATTAAAAGGGACCCTTCCTAGTGGTGAACCAGTATTAAACTGGATGGATCAACTAGATATCTTAGTGATACCAAGCTATACGGAAGGACTTCCTAGAGTGCTAATTGAAGCCATGAGTAGAGGTTGCCCTGCTGTTGGATCTAGTGCTGGAGGAATTCCCGAATTGATTAGAAAAGAGTTACTACATAAGCCAGGAGACTATAACAAATTAGCGAAAGATATCAAACGAATTATAGAAAGTAAAGAGTATGCACTACTTCTTGCTAAAGAAAACTTTGACAATGCTAAACAATACGCAACAGAACAATTAGACATAAGAAGAAATAATTTTTGGCAAGAATTTAGAGATGAATAAAAAGTAATAAGGGAGTACACATATGAGAACACGAAAAAAAGAAGATTTTGATTTAATAGGATGTTTCTTATTTCTATTTATATTATCCAAAACTGGTTTTTTGGTAAGTAGTATAATGGAATACGTATCTTTACTTATCTTTTCTTTATTAGTTGTTCTTCGGGTTCTAAAGAGCAAAACCTTTATGATTACAAAACCTACTGTTTATTATCTCTTATTTGGAGGCTATGTTTTTTTATCATACTTTTGGGCAATGAACAAAGATTTTGCCTTAGAAACCATTTATACCATGGTGGCTTTAGTAGTATTTATGATTGTATTATCGAATTATATCTATACCAAAGAAAAATTAAGAACAGTAGTCAAGTATTTAGTGTTAGCGAATGTTTTAGTATCCGGTAAAATTCTCTTATTTTATTTTTTTCAAAATGGAACTGCAGCTAGTAGAATTATCAGCATAACTGGGATTCATTTTAATACCGTGGGGCAAGTGATTGCTTTTTCGACTCTCTTTTCTGTGTATTTATATAGAGTATATAAAGAAAAAAAATATCTATACGCCATAGTACCGCAATTATTAGCGATAGTATTAACGACGTCCCGAAAGTCTTTGTTAATCCCAATAATAGGGATGATCATAGTCTTGTTGTTAGAAAAAAGAGTATCAAAGTTATTAAAATATCTTTTCCTCTCTTTTACTGGAATGGTCATCTTTTATTTAATAAATCCCACCTTGATTTCTAATATTTTAGAAAAATTAGGTGATTTATTCAAATACGCAGTAGGATCAGAAACTACTGACTGGAGTATCAATCTTCGTGACTTTTTTATTCAAACTGGAGAAGAAATTTTTAAACACCATCCAATGATTGGGATTGGAGTAAATAATTTTGCTTATTATGTAGGAACTTTTACCTCTTATGGAATCGCCCGTTATTCTCATAATAACTATATAGAGCTGCTAAGTTGTTTAGGAATCGTTGGTTTTATGCTATACTATTGGTTGTATCTGTATCTACTAGTTAAATTGAGGAGAAGAGCCTCGAAGAACAATCCACTACATATGATTTGTTTTTCCATCCTAATAACTTTAATTATAATGGAGTGGGGAATTGTTTCTTATACTGGATGTATGTATCATATGTATCTATTAGTGATCTATTATACCTTAATTTTTGGAGAAGATATTGTATTAAAAAAGGATGGTCAGAATGGTTAAAAATATCGAAAAAATAATGAAAAATGACTATGTCTTTTCTTTGTTTCAAAAAATGATAAATATTCTAACCGGAATTATTACTGTTGCCATTATTAATCGTTACTTAGGAGTGTCCTTAAAGGGAGAATATGAATACATTAAAAACATAGTCAATGTATTAAATATTATTTTTGGGTTTGGACTATATGCTTCTTACCCATACTTAAAAAGAAAGAAGGAAAGTAATCAATTAGAAAAATATTTAGACTTATTTTTTTCTCAAGCCGCTATTTATTTCATAATCTGTGCGATCATTGCTATAATCATAAAAGACCAAATTATAATCCTTTCCTCTTTGCTTATCATTACACAAATACTATTTGTACAACTTCAAAATATTGGGGTAGTAGAATTTATTCGATATCGACAAGTATTGCAAATTTTCAGTTACTTTTTTGAATTGATATTGGTATTATTGGCTTACTTTTTAATTCCACGAAATATCAATGTTTTATTAATTATTTTACTGTTCAAATACATAATTTGTATATTAGCTTATTTAATAAAATGTAGTTATGTACCACATCTTTTTCAAGTTCCAAAAGAATTTGTTCATTTTACTTTTCGATTTGGTTTTTTTGCGATGTTAACGACATTATTAATGGAATTTAATTATAGTATTGATGTCATCATTATGAAATTTTTTCTTCCCTATTCCGAAATTGGTCTTTACTCAGTTGGATCAAAGTTAGCTCAGTATGTTTGGTTGATTCCTGACTCATTTAAAGAAGTCATCTTTTCTCGTACGGCTAAAAAAGATTCCATAGAAGAGGTAAAATTAGTTTTAAGAATTAATGTCTGTATCACTCTTCTTATGATTTTTATGGTATTTATCTTTGGAAAGTTCTTTATTCAGTTTCTTTATGGTAGTGAATATGTAGCTGCTTATAGTGTTACTTTAGTAATTTTTTTGGGAATACCAAGTATGGTCTTATACAAATTGATCAGTCCTTTATATACCGCTAACGGTAGACAACTTCGTTGTTTTGTGATTTTATCATTGAGTGTTTTGTTTAATGTAGTAGTGAATTTCTTTCTAATACCCGCTTATGGGAAAATGGGTGCTGCTTGTTCAACCGTACTTTCTTATACGATGTGTGGTTTCATTTTATTTATTGATTTTATCAAAATGTACAACCTCAAATGGTATGATTGTTTAATATTAAAAAAAGATGATATCCAAAAGTTGAAACACAAATTATTCCCCAAAAAGGTGTTGAATAAATATGAAAAATAAGCAAATAGAATATATAAGAGCAATATTAATTCTCATGATTATTTTTTATCATTATACTTATCGCTTTGAAGAAATATTTGATATATCAACCATCAACTTTTATACACTAAGTCTATGGGGAGAAATTGGTGTTGCCTGTTTCTTTATTATCTCTGGTTATTTTATCTTTCCTAAAAGAAATCAAGAATTGCATCCTATTATTCATTTGGGAAAAAGAATTAGTCGTTTATATCCATCGTATCTCTTGTGTGTTACCCTGTGTTTTCTAAGTATACAATGCTTTGGTTTAGAAAATAGACCAGTAGATTGGTGGACTTATGTATGTAATCTTTTCATGATTAATGGTTTTATTGGTGTAAACTATATCGATGGAGCCCATTGGTATTTAACGTATTTAATCTTATTTAATGTAATAGTTGCACTACTCACATTAATAGGTAATAAAATAAAACTAAAAGATGCAAAATTTAAGTTAAAAAGAACTGTCTTACTCATGTTCTGGCTATTACTAAATGTTCTAGTATTGGGATTATCCAATAAAATTCCGATTTTGGTTCATTTTTACAAACTATTAGGAAATAAATATGTGTATTATTTATATGTCGGCATTTGCTTAAAGGGTCTGTTAACCAAGGAAGAACAGAAACATAAACTAGAATATCATGTGCTATTACTAATCTCATTGGTCATGATTTTGTTAACCAATAACTTGATCATGTTAATCAGTGTTATAATATTTAGCTCTATGTTAACTAAATTCATCCAAGGTAAGTTCCAATTGCCAGAATCCAAAGTATTATGGGAATTAGGAAAATTATCATATGTCTTATATTTGATTCATCAAAATATTGGTTATCAAATTATTTTATATTTGACGAATCACTTTGGAGAACATTCACTCTTATATGCAATTATTACTTTAGGAATTATGATTCTGGCATCTTGGATTATACATTCCGTTTTTGATGCCCCAATCCAATCAGTATTTGATAAATATTGGAGCAAAAAAGAATGTCAAACAAAGAACGACAATCCATTAGAAATGATATAAAAAATAGTTTAGATAGAAAGAAGGAAGATATATGACCAATAAAAAAGTAAGAACCAATTCCCAACACAATCATATGTGTTTCATTTTGAATATGATCATAATTAGTTTTTGGTTTTTGAGCTTAGGAGTATTTAGTTATGCATTATTTCAAGTGAATATTATTCCTAACAAATATTTAGTCATAGGATACGGAGTTATTTTGCTTAGTACTTGTATTTTCCTATATATGAT
This sequence comes from bacterium, assembly GCA_029007685.1. Taxonomy (GTDB): domain Bacteria; phylum Bacillota_I; class Bacilli_A; order RF39; family UBA660; genus Alloscybalousia. Next base: position 12,767 of record JAQXIG010000120.1, read on the forward strand.
GTTTCAAAGTAGCAAAAAAATAATCAAATGTTTTGCCTATATTATCGTAGTGTTCAGTAGTTTATTATTCATTTATAGTACCACTTATTTGAATAACACATATCATTTTTTTCAAAGTACTCAAACCAAAGAACATAATACTTTGACCTACTCAGTCGTGGTACTCGAAGTAAATTCTTATAATGAAATTACTTCATTAGAAAATAAGACTATTTCTTACTTAGATGATGAGTATCGAGAAGCTTTAAAACAAGGATTATCTTCCCAAATTACATACAAAGAATCATTGGCATCAGAATTTGGGATATTACCAGATCAGTTATTAAATTCGGAAGTGGATGCGATCTGTTTAGAAGAGAGTTATCTTGCTTTAATAACTGAAGAAATCGAAGAATTTTCTGTTTTGACGAAAGTAATTCATACCTTTGAAGTAAAAGAAAAACAAAATATTTCTAGTGAGAATTCAGAAATACCAATTCCAATCATTCAAGAGCCATTCATTTTGTATATTAGTGGCATTGACCAATACGGTAGTGTCAATTCTGCTCGTGGCAGAAGTGATGTTAATCAATTAGTGATCGTGAATCCGAAAACTAATCACATTTTATTAGTAAATACTCCAAGAGATTATTATGTTCCCCTGGCTGATACTGGAGGTAAAAAAGATAAATTGACGCATGCTGGTATCTATGGGATCAATAAAAGTATCAAAACTTTAGAAAAACTGTATGACATTGATATCAATCATTATCTAAGAGTAAATTTTAATACGTTA
>JAQXIG010000121.1 GCA_029007685.1 bacterium
ATGCAATTTCTGAAGCTTCGACTGTAGATAATATTGTTCATACGGGACAATCTGTTCATTACAGTGGTTTCTCCTTCATAGATACTGTAATGATAGATGGTCTAGGATATAAATGGACAGATGTAGTAGGAACTACTGTGACTGGGCAACCTACCCATGATGGCACTAGTACCCAAACTGGTAACATTGGTAATGGTTATGCTAAGATTACCTATTTGATAAATAAGTAGAAAAGGGATTTTACGATTATAATACCTTTCAAGTTCACACTAAATAAAAAGCGATATCAATATGTTAAATTTTATTTAGAAGGGAACTTTGGAGGTGTTTTTTTCGTGGGTAAAATACAAAATGGAATTCCAAATAAGTACGTGGTCTAAAAAATATGATGAATGAAATCTTGAGGTAGATAGTTGTGGTAACAGAAAAACAGAATATTAATACAAAAAGATCCTATGTTATTGATTTTTAGCAACACCAATAGAAAAGTAGTAAATAATTATAAATGGTGTGAAATTAGAAAACTTTCTCCATTATAGATGCCAAGAGTATGAAAATAATAAAGAAACATAGGAAAGTTCGATTGAAATATGATATTCGAAATCAATTAGGAATAGTCTCTCATTATAAGAAATTAGAAGATCGCAGGAAATGTTAGGTTTCTAAGCAATAAGACGTAAAAAAGATGTTAGCTATATAATATGTAGTGATGAGAGACTATATTTATTAGCAGTTAAAGATTATTTTAACACGGAAGTTGTATTACTTTCTCCATTCCATAACAATGATGTCAATTTGATAAATTAACTAGAAAATAAGCTGCAGAAGAATTAAAAAAATACGTTCATAGGTGTAACAACGAACGTATTCAAAAGAATCTTGGATATTTATCATTTGTTCCATGTGTCTTAGATATTCAAATTCATTGATCTTTTTATTTCGTGAGTACTTGACAGGTACTAATATCTACGTCTTTCTCTTTTTATTTTTTAGTTTGTTTTTTCATTGGTTATGATTAAAAAGATTGCTAGTCTTTTTTACATCATGTGATATCCCTGTTTTTGATAGCTATCTGTATAGTTGTTTTCATCTCTAGGTAATGGAATTACGATGCTATTTTCAATTCTAGATACTCTGTTTCTTAGGCGATTTACCTCTCTTTCTAGGGTACTTACTCTATTTTCTAGGTTTCTAAGTTGTTGGTTGATATTTTGACCTGGAAAAGGGAATCCAAATCCTTGTCCTTGCATATAGTTTTGATCCATATTATTATTCATAAAACATCTCCTTTATTTATTTTATTATATGCGTTATAATATAGATGGTGAATTATGGTAAATAATCTATAAATCCTATATTTGTGGTTTTGTGAGGGGTACTGGACAATCCTCTTACCTTAAGATGAAAAGAGGTGAATATCGAGCTTGTCTACTCGATTAAAGGATGCGTAGCAAAAAGTTGAAAATCAACAATTATATGGAAGGTGCTTTGATTGCGACTCTAGGGATCGTTATTTCTAAAATATTAGGTATTATCTATGTGATTCCTTTTTATTCTATTATTGGAGAGCAAGGTGGGGCTTTGTATGGGTATGCTTATAACATTTATTCTATTTTTTTAGGGATTTCTTCAGCAGGAATTCCTCTTGCTATTAGTAAATTAGTAAGCGAGTATAATACATTAGAGCTTTATCAGTCAAAAGAAAAAGTATTTAGAATCGCTAAGACTCTTTTAACTATTTTGGGAATTATTTGCTTTTTAGTTTTGGTATTTTTTGCTGATGGTATTGCGCAACTAATTATTGGTGATATTCAAGGTGGAAATAGTATTGAAGATATCGTTTATGTCATTCGAGTGATTGCGGTTAGTATTTTAGTGGTTCCTATTTTAAGTGTTTATCGTGGCTATTTGCAGGGGCATCGCTTTATGAGTCCTACTTCGGTTAGTCAAGTTTTAGAACAGTTTATTCGAGTTATGATTATTATTATAGGAAGTTTTTTAGCTTTAAAAGTGTTTCATTTATCTTTGAAAGAAGCGGTGGGGATTGCCTTATTGGGGGCCACAATTGGAGCTATTATTTCTACTATCTATTTAGTTAGAAAAGTAAACAAGAATAAAGACACTTTACAGCATGATGTTAGTGAAGAGAAGATTAAGACAACTAAAGAGATTATTTTTCAAATTTTTTTGTATGCCTTTCCTTTTATTTTTAGTGATGTGTGCAAGTCCTTGTATAATTCTGTAGATACTTTTTTTGTAGTCAAGACCTTGGTTAATGATTTGTCCTATCCTGTACAAGATGCAGAAGCAATTATGGGATTTATTTCTACTTGGGGCAATAAACTAAATATGATTGTGATTGCTATTGGTACTGGATTTATGTCTAGTTTGATTCCTAACTTGACCATTAGTTTGGTAAAAAAGGATAGAAAAGATATTAATTTAAAAATCAACCAAACACTTCAAATTTTGATTTTGATTACGCTTCCTATGACTGTTGGATTAAGTTTTTTGGCAGAACCAGTATGGAATATTTTTTATGGTACTAGTTATTATGGGCCTAAAGTATTTTCTTTTTCTATTTTTACTGCTTTTGTGACGGTGTTACTTAGTACTTGTACTACTACATTGTTAACTTTAAAAGAATATAAGTATTTGTTTCTTTCTTTACTATTAGGACTAGGAGTGAATGCATTATTAGATGTACCACTTATGCATTTACTTCATTATATTGGATTACCTGGTTATTATGGAGCTACGTTATCTACTATTTTAGGAAATGTTATATCTATTTTAGCAATTTTACTTTTTTTAGTTAAAAAATATGAAATTACCTTAAAAGAAACTGTTTTTATTACTATCAAAATAGTATTATCTGTATTGATTATGTATTTTGGATTATGGCTGATCCAATTTATAATTCCTTTTAGTAGTAGTAGAATGTGGTCATTTTGTACGGTGATTTTTTATGCTGGAATTGGAGCTATGATTTATTTTATGCTTATAAAAAGATTTCAATTGATTGATACTATTTTAGGAGATCATATTTTTATCAAGATAAAAAGAAAGTTTAAGAGGTGATTACATTGAGGTTTGAAACGTTGACAGAAGAAGAATTTAGAAATTTTGCGAAAAATCATGAGCAAGCTAGTTTTTTTCAAACTGTTGAAACCGCTAAGTTAAGAAGTATTTATGGTAGTAAAATTCATTTTGTTGGGGTTAAGAGAAGGGAAAAAATTGTTGCTGCTACGATGTTAACTGAAACGATTACTTTTTTAGGTAAGAAAACATTTTATGCACCTCGTGGCTTTTTAATTGATTATCATGATTTGGTACTATTGAAATTTTTTACAGAGGAATTGAAAAAATATTTAAAAGATAAAAATCCATTACAAATTAAGATTGATCCTAATGTTTTGTATCAAATGCGAGCGAATGACGGGAGTGTTATGGAGCAGTCCGAAAAAGATGATCTTACGATTCGTAATTTGAAACAAGTTGGTTTTCAACATTATGGATTTAATACTGATTTTATTTATACGCAATCTAGATGGAATGTTCGGTTAGAATTAAATCAAGGATATGAGGAGTTGAAAAAGAGATTTTCTAAAAGTACTAGAAAAAATATTGATGCTACTTATGATAAAGGAGTTCGAATTCGAAAAGGCACATTTGCAGATTTAGAGAGTATGGAAGACATATTAATTAAAACGGCTGAGCGAAAACAATTTGAGGCGAGAAGTTTAGAGTATTATAAAGATATGTATCAATGTTTGGGAAGTATGATGAATATTTATATTGCTTATTTAGATGGTGATATTTATGTGAATAGCACGAAAGCTTTATTAGATAAAGAAGAAACGCATTTAAAAGAGATTCTTGATAAAATGAAGAAAGATATGGTTGGTAATAAACTAAAAAATCAGAAAGAGACTAGCGAGCGGTTGATTGAGAAGTTAAAAAAGGAATTAGAGGAAGCGATTGCTTTTCAAAAAGAGAATCCGAAGGGTAAGGATATTGGCGTTTTGATTTCCGTTGAATCGGGACTTGAATATATTACACTATATAGTGGAATACTAGTAGAGTATAAGAAATTTACTCCCAAGTATTTGATGTATGATGCCCATATTCGAGATGCTTATACAAAGTCAATTCCTTATGTTAATTTTTATGGCATTTCTGGTGTTTTTGATCCTAAAGATAAAGATTATGGCATGTTTGAGTTTAAAAGGGGCTTTGGTGGTAATGTGGTGGAATTAATTGGTGAATTTTCTTGTCCGATGTCTTTTTGCTATTATCTTTATATCGGATTAAGAAACATCAAGCGAAAGATTCGGGATTTTAGAAGCAGGTGATCAAGAATATGGAGTTTATTGATGGTCTAAAAAAAGAAGAGTATACAGATTTTGTTTATTCTCATCCGAATGGACATTTTTTAAAGTCTTATGAATGGGGACAAGTATCTAAGGAGCGTGGGCTTATTCCTTATTATGTGGGAATGAGAGATGGTGAAAAGCTTGTTGCTTCGGCACTTTTGCTTAAAAAGAGTTTGCCACTTGGCTATTCTTATTTTTATATTCCTAGAGGTTATACCATTGACTATGACAATTATGAATTGTTAAAGCAGTTTACGCTGGAGATTAAAAAATTTACGAAGCAGCATAAATCATTGTTCTTTAAAATTGATCCTGATATTTATTTGCATCATATTGATTGTTGTGCACAAGTGATACCAGATGATGATAATCATTATGAATTGGTTGATCAATTTTTAAAAATGGGGTTTCAAAGACGGAAACTTACTAAATTTTTTGAAACGATGCAACCCCGATTTACTTTTCGAGTGTCTTTAGATGATATGGATGCAGTGAGAAAAAGATATAGTAAAACTGTTCATCGTTTTGTGAAATTAGCCGATAAATATGGCGTGAAAGTTCATGTGGGTAGTAAGGAAAATCTTTCTGACTTTGTGAGATTAATGAAGTTAACGGAAAAGAGACAAAGCTTTTTTTCTCATGAATACGATTTTTATGAGAAGTTTTATGAGCTGTTTGGAGAAAATGGGTATGTGGATTTATTGTATGCTACTGTGGATGTGAAGCAAGTATTAGTCGTTATTCAGGAAGATTTAGATAAGCTAGATGTTGCTAAAGAAGAAAATCGTGATCGATACCAAAAACTTGTTCATATGAAAGCACATTTTCAAGCGTTAGATTCTAGGCATGAGAAGATTGTTAGTGCTTATTTTAATGTCAATTATGGTAATAAAAGTTGGTATTTGTATGGGGCTAACGATATGGATTATAAGCTTACTTATGCTAATTATAAATTGTTTGATTTTCAGATTGAGAATGCTTATCGTCATCAGAAAGAGATATTTGATGAATTTGGTACTATTGGAGATGTTCATACTGATAAAAGTGTGATTGGTCTTCATGAATTTAAAAAGAAGTTTGGAGGAGAATATACAGAATTTATTGGAGAGTTTGATTATATTACTCGTCCATTTATGTATTTTGTTTTTATGAAATTGGTACCACTTTATCGTAAACCTATGAAATTTTTTAGGCATTTGCGAGTTAGATTTCAGAAAGATTATTCATGAAAAAGAGGAGGAAAGTGAATGGAATTAATCAAGTTACAGGAAGAGGAATTTAAGGAGTTTGCTTATCAGCATGAACAGGCTTCTTTTTTACAGACAATTGGTTGGGGGAAGTTAAAGAATAAAAATGGTTGGGATTATGAATTTCTTGGTTTTAAAGATCAGAAAAAGATAGTTGCTGCTACTTTGTTACTTTCTAAAATGACTCCTATTAAGAAGAAAATGTTTTATGCACCGCATGGTTTTGTTTTGGATTATTCTGATTATTCTTTATTAGATGAGTTTGTTTTAAAAATGAAAAAGTATGTAAAAGAGCATAATGGTATTTTTTTTAAGATTGATCCCTATCTTATGTTGATTGAGCGTGATATGGATGGAAAACGAGTTGATAATGGCATTGATCATACTGAAATATATAAACATTTAAGAAAATTGGGATTTGATGAAATTAATGGAAAAGTAACAGAGCAAACTTTACAAGGAAAATGGCTTTATCGAATTGATATTAATGATCGAGATATTGATGAAGTAATGAAAGATATGACTTCTAAAACAAGACAAATGATTCGAAAAAATGAAAAAAACGGTGTTATTGTTCGTGAGGGTTTCGTAGAGGAATTGGAAACATTCAAAGATATCATGGATCATACTAGTGAGAGAAGGGAATTTTTAAGTAGATCTTTATCTTATTATAAAAATATGTATGAGATTTTGAATCAAGAGGGAATTTGTAAGATACATTTTGCTGAGATTCATTTGAAACAACAACTTGATAAATTTAGGGCGGAAGTGCAGTCTATTCAAAACGAGTATAATAGTAAACAGATTGATTTTGATGCTGGAAAATTAAAGGTAAATGAGAAAAAATTTTATGCAAAGCAAAAAGAATTGTTAGATAATATGGCTCGACTTGAAAAAAGTATCAAGGATTATGAGCAATTACAAGAAAAAAATGGGGATGTGTTAGTCTTAGGAGCTATCATGTATATGATTCATGGTAGTGAGGTGATTTCTTTTATTGGTGGTGCTTATCAAGAGTATTTAGATTTTCAACCTTTTTACTCTATTCATTATGAATTAATTAAATATGCTTGTGCAAATCATTATCGTTATTACAATTTTTATGGAATATCAGGTAATTTGGTGGAAAGTGATCCTATGTATGGGATTTATCTATTTAAAAAAGGATTTGGTGGACAGGTAGTAGAGTTGATGGGTGAATTTGATATGCCAGTTAGCAAATTTTATTATCGTTTATATCGTATTAGCTATGCGATTATTCATAAACTAAAAAAATTAAAAACTAAAATGCATTGATTTGAAGATACTGGAAGTATCTTTTTTGATTTTTTGTTTTCGTTGGGATTGTCTTTCTTTATTCTGTAATATGCGATATACTGTATGTGGTGGTTTTATGAGACTTCGAAATGTAAAAAATAAACAGGAAATACTAGGTAGTTCTGATTATTTGGTTGTGAATCCTAGTAATTATTGTGGTAAGTGGAGTGCTTTTTTTGGTAACTCTCATCCAATTCATATTGAAGTGGGAATGGGAAAAGGGAACTTTATTATGGAACATGCTCTTCGTTATCCAGATATTAATTTTATTGGGATTGAAAAATATGATAGTGTGTTAGCTCGAGCAATTCCCAAAATGCCGAAAGATTTACCTAATTTGGCAATTATTTGTATGGATGCTTCTGACATTCATCAAGTTTTTTCTGATGAGGTAGAATGTATGTATTTAAATTTTTCTGATCCTTGGCCTAAAAAAAGACATCATATTCGTAGGTTGACTAGTCCTGTTTTTTTGAAGAAGTATGCTAGTATTTTTTGTGGAGATTTTCATATTATTCAGAAAACAGATAATCGAGATTTATTTGAGTATTCTTTATTGTCTTATAGTCAATATGGTTATATTTTAAAGGATATTTCTTTGGATTATCATCATTCCTTATATGAAGATATTATTATGACCGAATATGAGAAGAAATTTTTAGTGCAAGGAAAGAGTATTTATTATGTAGAGGTTGTGTGCCATGTGTCTAGTGAATTAAAAAAAGATTAAAAACGTTTTTCTTTTTTTAATATTTTGATATAATATTAAAAGAGTAGGTGAATTATGAAGAGGTTAATATGTTTGCTTTCTTTACTCGCTCTTATAACAGGATGTTCATTGGTTAAAATTGATGAACAATCATATGAAGAAATTATTGACTCTATTTTAGTAGATGGTTCTAATTTAAAAAATGTTTCTTTAGAAGGGTATTCCTATTATTTACCAAAAGGCGTTTTATTAAAAAGTAGTAGTTTGTATAACTCTACTTTATATTACAATCATCGCAAGATGTATTTGTATGTAGATACGGTATCCTATTATCATAAAATAGATAGTCATTATGAAGTTGCGAATGATCGTTATGTTTCTTTGGCTATTGATCGTAATTCTAAAAAGGGATATTTAGAAATTACACAGGTAGGGTCTGAGTATTTTGTGGAGTTTATGTATCATTATGCGAAAATAGAAGCTTATGTTTTAGAACAAGATTTAAAGGAAACAGTAACTACAATGGCTTATATATTAAATCATGTTCGGTATCATGATGCAGTTTTGAATACTTTGATTGGGGATAATGTGTTGGATTATAATGAAGAAGTTTTTAATATTTTTAAACCTAAGCGTGAAGATGGAACGTTTTTACAGTATGAAGAGCTTTATCAATTTGAAGAAAATGAAGTAGATGAGGATGTTATTGATTTAGAAACGGATACAGAATAAAAGGAAGGTGCTATAAATGGGACTTTTAGATAAATTAAAAAATACTTTTTTCGAAGAAGAATATATTGAAGTGGAAGAAGAACAGCCAAAGAAAAAAGAAAAACCCATTGCCAAGAAGGTTGATTTTAAATCTAAAGATGTAGAAAAAAAGGTAGCGGAAGTAGAAAAGGTTAAGGTCGTGGATGAACCATTGTCCAGTTCTACTTCTGTTGAGATTCATTCTGATAAAGAATTGTTGAAGACGGATTTACCTTATTTTGAAGATGAGGACTTCATTCAAGAAGTAATTGAAGTTCCTAAATCTAAGTCGAAATCCAAACCGAATTCTAAGCCTAAGTCGTCTTTTCCATCTAGATTACAGTCAACAGAAACGGTCAAGTTATATGGTGAAGATGCTAGTACTTTATATAAAAACTTAGATTATCAAGTAGATAGTAGTCATGAACCTTATTCTTCGACGGCAAAGACTTTTAAACCAACGCCAGTTATTTCTCCTATTTATGGAATTTTGGATAAAAATTATCGAAAAGAAGAAGTTGTTGATAAAAAAGACAAACCTAGCACTTATGTTTCACGTCGTAATGTAGATTTGGATTTTGTTCGTAATAAAGCATTTGGCAGTTTAGAAGAGGATATTATGGTAGATAAAGATTCTTCCTTTACATTGGATGAACCACCAATCGTGAAACAAGAAGATAGTGGACTTTTGTATGATATGACAGATTCTCATGAACCTTTAGCAGTAGAAAAAGTAACAATTGCGGATGCGGAGGAATATTTTGAAGATTTAGGGTTAGAATATAATGTAGATTACAAAGATAGTAATTATGAGAAAGCTACTGGTAGAAGAAGTCAAAAGGAAAAAAGTGGAGAACTTGCTTCAGATCTTTATGACGAAAATGTGAATATGAATACTAGTGATGATGAAAATTTAGAGGATAATTTGTTTGATTTGATTGATTCTATGTATGAAGAAAAGGAGTAGGAAAATATGGAAATTTTAATTGAAGTATTGCCGATTATGCTTTATGTTGTAGCGATTATCTTAGTTATTGTGCTTATTGTATTGGGAATTAAATTAATTCATACAATAGATAGAGCTAATGAGATTTTGGATGATATTGAAAGAAAGTCTAAATCTTTAAATGGTTTGTTTCAAGTAATCGATGGTGTGACAGATACATTATCTGTTCTTAGTGATACTGTAGTAGTTGGTGTTACTAATTTAATTGGGAAAGTTTTTCCAAAAAGGCGAAAGAAAAAGGAGAGGATAGAAGATGCGTAAAAAAGAAAAATGTGCTAAGAAAAAAAGTGGTGCTGGAAAGTTTTTATTGGGGGCAGCAGTAGGAGCTGGACTTGGAATTTTGTTTGCTCCTAAAGCAGGTAGTGAAACGAGACGTGATTTAAAAAATAAGATAGACGAACTTTTAAAAAAAGTGAAAGAGATTGATGTAGATGATGTAAAAGAACAATTACAACTAAAGATTGAAGAAATTAGATATGAATTATCTAATTTGGATAAAGAAAAGGTTTTAAAAATTGCGAAAGAAAAAGGGAATGATCTTAAGCAACGTTGTGAAGAACTTGTGCAACTAGCAATTGATAAGGGCACTCCAGTATTACAAAAAGCGGCAAATGAAGTTAGAGAAAAAACAATTGATGCGATTAAAGAGATATTAGAAAAATTAGAAGAGGCTGATAGAAAAGCGAAAGAAAAATAAGGAGTTCTGTTATGTTGTTTTGATTAGATACTAATTTATGTTAGTCTCTTTTTTTTGTTTTATGGAATGTATTTTTTGAAGTTTGAATTTATCTTTGGTGAATATATGGCATTATTATATTAATGTTATGATTGTTCAGTAGTAACAGAGTAAAAAGGTATTATGTGAGTTTTGTGATTATCGTTGATTTGAGGCTTCCTTGTTTATGCTGACAGTGACTTTACTAAACAGAAAATATAAAAGTGAAAATCCATTAGAGTGTTATCAATAAAAGAGATTATTTTATAGTTAAGGAGTGATTTCATATTGCTGAATATTTTATTGGTATATTGTGATATTTAAGTTGATTGGATGGTGAGAGGTAGAATTAGTGAGATGTTTGTTATTTGATGACATGTTTCATATGTATCATATGCTACCGTTGATACTTGAAAAGAAAAATACATTTAATGTGATGGAAGATCTTACTTATGTTAATCCTGTCACTATTTTGTTTCTTAGAAGTAATCAACTAGAAACTATTACAGTAATCTTTGATTTGCATGTCTTGATTATTTTGTTAATTAGAGTGATGATGTTATTCGAGGAGATAAGGGAGTAATTGATTATGATGTTTATTTGTAACTTTTTTAAGAACTGCAGATATTAATATAAAAAGTTTTTGAATTGTGAGAAAATTTTCGATATGATTGAATTGGATTATATCTTGGTAAAAATAGCTTAAATCCTTTAAAAAATGTTTGGTTTATACTGGGATTTGTGTTAATATATTAATGTAATTTAATAGTGATTGGCTAATTAGTAGTTATCATATTTATTCTTAGAGAGTTCATGGTTGGTGTAAATGAACATAGTGTGTTAATGAATTACGTAGTCATGAATTAAATCGGAGTAGTCCGTTATTACTATCAAGATAGACAGGTTTCTATGAATTAAGGTGGTACCACGATGTTTTCGTCCTTATTTTATGGAGGCTTTTTCTTATTTCAATGAGGAGGATATTATGAATTTATATGATGAGTTAGTTTGGAGAGGACTTGTACAGGATATTAGTGATGAGGCCTTGATTGAAAAATTAAATAAGGGAGGTCTAACCTTTTATATAGGAACTGATCCAACTGCAGATTCGATGCATATTGGACACTATTCTTCGTTTTTAATTTCTAAAAGATTGGCTAAAGCTGGACATCATCCGATTTTGTTGGTTGGTGGAGCTACTGGACTGATTGGAGATCCTAAGCCTACTTCGGAAAGACCTATGATTTCTAAGGAAGAAGTGAAACGTAATTTTGTTGGATTGAAGATGCAGGCAGAACAGATTTTTGGGTTTGAGGTTGTGAATAACTATGATTGGATTCAGAATATTAATGTCATTGATTTTTTAAGAGATTATGGTAAATTTTTTAATATTAATTATATGCTGGCCAAGGATAAGGTAAAAACGAGAATGGAGACTGGTATTACTTATGCAGAATTTTCTTATATGATTTTACAAGCTTTAGATTTTATGTATTTATTTGAAACTAAAAATTGTGTTTTACAGGTAGCTGGATCAGACCAATGGGGAAATATTACTTCTGGAATTGAACTCATTCGTAAGAAACTCGGCAAGGAGGCTTATGGAATGGTGATGCCTTTGGTTACGGATTCTAATGGGGTTAAGTTTGGTAAAACTGAGGGTAATGCATTGTGGCTAGATAAGAATAAAACCTCATCTTATGAACTTTATCAATATTTAGTTAATTTAGAAGATTCTATGATTATAGAGTATTTGAAAAAATTAACCTTTTTATCCAAAGAAGAAATTGATCACTATGAGAAGAAAAACTTGGAGCATCCTGAATTACGTGAAGCTCATAAACGTTTGGCTCAAGAAATCATTACAGACTTACATGGACCTGAAGAGTATGAAAAAGCTTATCGTTTGAGCCAAGTTCTTTTTAATGGAGATGTGAAGGATTTAACTGGTTATGAGATCCAACAAGTCTTTCATGGAGTTCCTAGTTTTACTGTGAAAAATGATGAAAATTTGCTTGATTTTTTGGTAAATCATGGTATAGTAACTAGTAAACGCGAGGGCAGAGAATTTATTAGTAATGGTAGTATTATGATAAATGGGGATAAATGTAGTCATCTTGATAAGATTGTTGCGAAATCGGATGCTATTGATCAAAAATATGTTGTTGTTCGTCGTGGAAAAAAGAAATATTATTTGGCTGTATTTGAATAGTATTATAATAGGGGTGAGTTGTAATGGCAGAAGAAAGAAAGAAAAAAAATGTTAATAAAGAAAAGGGACATTCTAAGAATAAGTCCAAGAATGGTTCTTCTAATCAAAAAAAAGCATCCCAAAAAAATACGATAAAATCAACGGCATCATTGCCGATTCGAAAGAAGGCTTCGAGTCATTCTAGTCAGGAGAAATTAGAGAGAACTTTAATGCTTCAACAACTTTCTGTTAATAGTATGACCGATGCTAAAACAAAAGCGAAAGAAAAAGCGAAAGAAAAATCTAGAAAAGCTAATGGGGCAGGTAAGGTAACGAAAAAAAGTGGTCATGCTGCTGTGGGTAAAACTAGTTCAGAGAAAAAAAACACTGTTAAAAATGGTAAATCAGAATCTAAACTTGATTTGAAATCTTATTCTAATAAAGCTGTAGTAGAGAAATGTCGAAGTAGACATAATCAAAACACTTCTGATGTAATGAAAAAAAATCCTGTTTTTCATCTAAAATTACAAGAGGATAAAAAAACTTCTTTTTTTGGAATGAAGAAGTTAGGTTTGGCAATTGCTATTATTTGTGTCGTTGTTTTATTAGGAGAAGGAATTTATTTTCTGTTATGGAAAGCCGATGCTAAGGCGGCTCTTTACTATGATAGTTTAAATGCTTTAGTGTTTGATAATACCGATATTGTGGTAGTTGGAAGTAGTAATTTTGAAAACAGTGAATATCACGAAGATGTGAATGGTATTGAAAAAGCGAAGTTGATTAAGTATGACCAGTATGGTAGTGTTTTATTTGAAAAGATGTATTTGGAGGGCATTCATTCTACTTTTCATTCCGTGATTACAGTCGAAGATGGGTATATAGTGGTTGGTAGTTACGAGAAAGATCAAAGTCAGAAAGCAGCACAAGTTAGGGATGCTTTGATTGTGAAATATGATAAAGAGGGAAATATGATTTGGAGACGGACTTTTTCTTCTTTGGATAATAGTTCCTTTACTAAGGTAATTGAAGCTGGTGGTGGATATGTTGTAGTTGGTCAAAGTATTTATGCAGATAGGGATTTTGGAACTTCTGCTGATGGTGGAGGTGTGATCCTTAAGTATAGTAAAGATGGGGAGCTTTTATGGAAAACGTTTCATGGTGGTACGAAATCAGCTATCTTTCATTCTGTAGTAGAAGTTAATGGGGATTTTTATGTTGTTGGTAAAGATGGAATTGATTTTGGAATTTTGGTTAAAATTTCTGGTGATGGAAAGTATCAATGGCATAAAAATTATCGTTATACTGATTCTTTTGGCTTTTCTGATATTAGTTATATAGATGGTAAACTTTATGTTATTGGTGCGAAGAAAATATTTGAACAGGAAGTTACAGATGAATCGAATCGTGATACTGATAATACCAATGGTTTGTTAGTGTGTTATGGGTTAGATGGCGAAATTCAATTTGAAAAAACGTTTGGCGGTAGTAAACAAGAACGATATAATGCCATGATTGAGTATCGTAATACTTTGTTTGTTGTAGGGATTACGAATTCTACTGATTCAGGTCTTAAAATATTTACAGATGGCAATTCTATGACAGGAATTTTGATCAAGTATGATTTAGATGGTAACATTGAAAGAAAGAACGTTTTTGGTGGAAGCAATCAAGATGTATTAACTGATGTCATTACTGATCATAGTAATTTATATATTACTGCTTATACTAATAGTAAAGATGGTAATATTATTACTAGTCGTGATAATGGTCGTGATTATTTTGGGCGTTTAATTAAAGTTGATTCTAAGATTCGAACTTTGTTTTTAAAATAAGAAGAAGGTTCAAGATTATAGTACCTTTTCAAGTTCACACTAAATAAAAGGAGATATCCATATGTTAAACTTTATTTAGAAGGAACTTCGGAGGTATTTTTTTCATGGGTAAAAATGGAATTCTCAATACGTATGTGGTCTAAAAAAATGATGAAGGAAATCTTGAGGTAGATCATCGAGGTAACATAAAAATAGAATACTGATATATATAAATCCTATGTTCTTCGGATGAAAATCGGTTCTTAGTAACAATATGAAATAGTTATCAATGGTGTGAAATTGGCAAACTTTCTCCATTTCATAAATTAACTAGAAAATAAGTTGCAGAAGAATTAAAAAAAATACGTTCATAGATAT
>JAQXIG010000122.1 GCA_029007685.1 bacterium
AAAGTAACAACCGTCAAATCAAGTCCATTTTTACTAGCATTTGTAACCAAAGTTCGTCCTGCTCGTGGAGTGTAACCTGTCTTACCTCCAGTTGCCCATTCATAGCTAGTCAAAAGCTTATTTCGATTATTCCATAAATAACTTTTTTTATCAGATTGAACAGTATATTTCTTAGTTCCTACAATTTTCATATAAGTTTCATTCTTAGACGCATAACTCGATAAAAGTGCCATATCATAAGCAGTAGACTTATTTTCCGTTATTTCATCTAATCCATGTGAATTATGAAAAATCGTATTGGTCATGCCGATACTAGCTGCTTTATCATTCATCATCTTCACAAAATTTTCCTCAGTCCCACCAACAAAAGTCGCAATTACTACTGCAGAATCATTACCACTACGTAGCATAAGTCCATAAACTAGATCTCTCAATAGCATTTTTTCCCCTAACTCAATGTAAATATTAGAACCATACATCGTAAGAACTTCTTCTCCTACCGTAACTTCTTCATCCAAACGACCAGACTCTATCGCCAAAATAGCTGTCATAATTTTAGTAATAGAAGCAATCAAACGTGGAGTATCTGGATCTTTAGAAAATAACACTCTGCCACTATCCCTATCCATCAAACAAGCACTTCTACTACTAACAGATAATCCATAAGCATTTATAGGTATTAATACTATTATTATCACTAATATAATTAAAATTTTCTTCACGGTATCACCTATAAAATAATATGAAAAAAGAGACTTATTTAGTCCCTTTTTCTATGAATATAAACCATGTATTTTTTGACGATCTATTTCTGTAATGTCATCTAACTTCCATTTATCATCTTCTTTAGTCAAAGTAAAATTAATTGTATAAGTAACTTTATCTTTTACTTTAGCTAATTGTTCAAGCTTGTAATCCATATATTTCTCGTCATTAACAATTTGTGTTTCTTTATCTACAAATTCATCCCTATTTGTAACTAAATAAGTCTCAGACTCCGTAATAGAAGTAGCATAATCATAAACTTCGATCTCTACCTCAACAGTAGCAGTATCGCCATCCTCTGTTTCATCTTTTATTTTATAGCTAAGATTTTGATACTGCTTTTTCATTAAATCACGATACTTATTTTTTTGATCACTTGTCATAGTTCCAGCCGATTTCATTACATCATCTAATTGACTTAATACCTTTTCATCCATAGTTTGATATTTACTTAAAAATTCTTCTACTTTTTTAGTAGGGGTATTCATCATATTTCCACAACCAGCAATGAAAATAATAGCTATTAATAATGCAAATATTTTTCTCATGTTTCATCCTCCTCACTACTATCTTTACCAATGATTCTTTTTTTATACTAAAAAGAAAAATTTTCATAAACTTTTTCAGCATCAAGAATAACTATTTATTTTACAAGTAAAATATGTTAGAATACGAAAAGGAAGTGATCATATGAAAAAGACAATTTTAACTGGAATTCGTCCAACCGGCAATTTACATCTAGGCCATTATTTTGGAGCTACGAAAAGTTGGGTAAAACTTCAAGACGAATATGAATGTTTTTTTGAAGTCGCTGATGTGCAAGCGTTAACGGATAATTTTAATAATCCTGAAAAAATTAGAAAAAACGTCTATGAATTAACGATTGATTTATTATCCGTAGGAATTGATCCTCACAAAGCTCATCTATTCATTCAATCAAAAATTCCTGAGATTGCAGAGCTTACTATTTTTTATTCAAACCTAGTTACGATGGCTAGACTTTATCGTAACCCAACTGTAAAAACAGAAATTGCACAGAAAAAGACTTTATTTGGTAATGACGGTGAAAGTGTCACTTATGGTTTCGTGGGATATCCAATTAGTCAAGCTGCTGATATTACCGCACTAGGAGGAACCATCGTTCCGGTTGGTGAAGATCAACTACCATTAATTGAACAATGTCGTGAAATCGTTCGAAAATTTAACACAATCTACGGAGTAACGCTACAAGAACCTGAGTATTTACTAAGCAAAACTCCACGTATTAAAGGTTTAGATGGAAAAGATAAAATGGGAAAAAGTTTAGGTAATGCCCTTTATTTAAACGACGATTCTGAAACAGTAACCAAAAAAATAATGAATGCTATAACAGATCCCAATAAAATTAAAAAAGACGATCCTGCTAACCCTGAAATTTGTATGGTATATTACTATCATCAATTAATCGAAAATCCAAATTTAGAAACCGTATACACAGAATGCAAAGCTGGAAGTCGTGGTTGTGTAGCTTGTAAAAAAGAACTAATTACTAAAATAGAACAGTTTCTAACCCCAATTCGTCAAAAGCGCAAATATTATGAAGATCACCAAGATGAAGTAATCAATATTTTAAATCAAGGAACTGAGGAAGCAAGAATTCGTGCTCAAGAAACCATGAAACAAGTAAAAGCAAGTATGAAGATTGATTATTAATCTATACTTGCTTTTTTTGATGAGATAATCTTAAATATTGATAAAGTTCCATATGTTTGATATCTAATGATTCTTTCATACTATCTAGTAAGGCCTCAAACATTTTTTTAGGTTCGTCTTCTCTTTCCTCAAAATATTCAATATAAAGAAATCTCAATTTATTATAGTTTTTCAAACGATAAGACTCCTTAATCTCATTCATTAAATAGCGACGAACTTTAATTTCTTTGCGCGTTAAAAATCGATTTTTATTGTCCTCTTTCAAAATTTTATAAGGAATTGCCATAAATTCCAAATTACTGGCTAAAACTGCAATTTCCTCTTCCTCATCTAATAAGAGCTTACTTCTACATTCAATGATCCCTTTGGCATTAAACTCAACGGCCAAAACTCTCATACCATCTGAAATCAAACAAGCATAATCTAAAATATTCGTTCCTTTACTTAAATAAACTTCACAAGTCTTAAAAATTTTCATCAAAAAATCACTTTCTACTTGAATCTTGTGATTACAAAAACAATCAAAATCTTGCTTACTAACCTTCAGTAACTTTATTTTTTTCATATTTTCAATATGATCACTATGATTCCACTCATAAAATTCATATAAAAGACTATCACTAAAATTCACCAAAATATCATAAATATAAATCATCATTTTGCCTCCCACTAGTTAAGATAATTACCGAAATCATAATAAATCCGATAATAGAGAAAAGACACTCTACTCTGCCAAAAATAAAATGTAAATAATTAGAAAAACTGTACCCCATCGTAAGTAAATTAAGATAAGTAATAATGTAACTACAACCTACAACCATCAAACCAAAACCTAATAAAAAGAAAAAAACTCTCCACATTTTTTCTTCACCTACTCTATCATATTAAACAGAGCTCATTTATAGTATTATTTTTTTATCCAAATTTATGCAAAAAAAAGAAGTTTACACTCTGAAACTATCAAAGAAACATTTTTTTAAATTAACAATTCTAGTTGTTTACTTCTATTTTCTTATATGAAAATAATGCTGTTTGGGCTATCAATCTTCATTTTTTAATCATATGTGTAATACAAATAAGAGTTAGATTTGAACATAATGGATACAGACTTTTTTTAATGATCTCTTAGATTCTTCTTTTTTTTCGATAGGTCTTTATAGTATTGGAAACATCATATTCAGTAGCCTCATAAAATTGGCATCCATGGTCGGTCTCTGTTAATAGAAAATACAACTGTTGCTCAATTAAATTCAAAGTATAAATTGTAGTAAAATTCCAATTATCATCATATATCTCCTGTTTTGATACTCTTTGTTCATCAAAAGAATTTAAGAATTTTAACATCAAATATTCTACTACATAATAATAGTCTGCATATCGAGATAAAAGTGGCCACTCTTCAACCATCTCTTTAATTACATAAATTTTTTCAATTAATAAGTCATCAGATGTAGAACTCTGTGATAACCAATCGGTATCAAATTTCTTTTGCTGTTTTTCGATATCTACAGAAGAATAGTCATCTTGTATGTAAGAAATCATTTGATCTATATCAGAAAGATCAATCGATTTCGTTTTTAAAATATAACCCACTGTATTATTTTTCATTTTTACTCGAGCCAAATCTGAAGCAATACAAGCATCTGCTGTAATAGGATCAGAATCAATCGTAAACTCAACAAACTCATGACCACGACCATTTCCTCTTAACTCACCAGAAATCCCAATTTCTTGTAACAATGGCAAATAGACATAGCGCGACCAAGAGGAACATACAACCTCAAAATGATCCACATTAGTTAAATCAATAGTTCGATTTTTAATCTTATCTTTTAGAGTAGAATCAACATAATGAACACGATAATCATATGAAAAATACTCACAACTTTTCCAATATAAATAACGTGCTTTCATCCACAAATCCCATTCTGGATGAGTATCAAGTTCCTTATGAATTATTTCCAAAAAATCCATACTTACACCTCTGCTCACAGTAATAAATAGGACTAACTGTTACTCAATCAACATTTTTTACATGAAGTCCTTTTAGATAACGCTTATTATAACAGGTCGATTCCAAACAAGCAACCAAAAATATTATCCAATTCTTCTACTATAAAAAAGAGTGAATCAATTACGAAATTCATTCTCATAAAAATCTTTCATCTTGTTTTTGCTACTGGTAGTTAGTTCTTCCATCAAACCCCAAGTAAGTCCAAAATTCTCTTTCAAATTAGAAAAATCCTTTTTTGCTTGTTGGCAAGTATCCGAACTAGCTTTATCACATAAAGAAGCCGTAATTTCCAAATACTTCACCGCTATCCTACCTTGGATACGATCATATTTACCTTTAATGCTTTCTTTATAATCAGGAAAATATTCTTCTATTTTACGATCCATAGTCAATGCCAGTTGAATCACTTTTAATTTAACAGTAGTAGTAAGCTCATGAAATGTATATTCTTTGATTTTCTTATCATAAAAAATAAAATCAATAATAGAAATGAAGCTATTTTTTACTTTTTCTCTCATAGTAACATCATTTTCCTGATCCGTACTAATTTGTGCTATTTGACTTTCAAAGTAAGATACCATTTCCAATTGTTTATTATCATTCAAATGATTTACACGTATATTCTCGCTTTCCTGGTTGGGAACAATATTCCCACTAGAATGACTAGCAGTATGCATCGTGGAATGCTCAATGGCATCTACCTCTGCTAGTGAATCGATACTGTCATTAAGACGATTATTACAAATCATATAGGATTCGTTACTAACACTATCATGAATCACTTCCTGATCGGCTTGATCTGAAACAACAGAATCATTAGTATGATCCATTTTGGACTCCTTTTCCTTATGAATAGCCTTATGATCCGTTTTATGAGATTGATTAGAAAACGTAAATATCGTTCCTTGATTCATCATTAACCCTAAAATAATCCCACATAAAACAATCGATAAAAGCCCAAGTCCTGTGATCATATAATTTTTATCAATATTTTTCACAACAACCACCTCTAATGTTTCCTAGTATACCATAATATATGCCTTTTTAAACCCCTGTAACTTGTTTTGTTCTTTTCAAATAAATTTTTCGTACCCAATCTACTGGAATTACGGTAATAGCTAAACAGATCATAACCACCAATTCTCGCAAGGTCAGTCCATAAGATCTAAATAACGACCCTCCAAAATAAATAAGAAACAATTGTACTACCACAATCAAACTAATGATAATCCAAAAAGCGCGGTTACGATACAAATTAGCTACCAAATTTAATCGATTTGTTCGAGCATTAAAGCAATTGAAAATCCCCATGAAAATAAAAAGTCCAAAAAAAGCTGTCATAAGATATTTATCACTAGGATCTACTCGAAAAAACTGTTGAATAAAAGATGATTTCAAGAAAAATACACACAATAACGAAGAATAACTACCTGTAAATAAAATTTCATCCATCATGTAACGATTGATAATATTTTCTTCTCTTTTTTTTGGTTTTTCCCTCATATATTCCTTTAATGGTGGTTCATAGGCAAAGGCAATTCCTGCCAAAGTATCCATAATCATATTGATCCATAGCATTTGAATTATCGTTACTGGTGTTTCTACCCCAATAAAAGGACCTACTATCGATAAAAAGATTGCACACATATTCACTGTTAACTGAAATATAATAAACTTGCGAATACTCTTGAAGATGGTTCTTCCAAATAAAATAGCTTTTGAAATCGATAAAAAATTATCATCTAAAATCACAATTTCACTAGCTTCTTTCGCAACCTCTGTACCACTTCCCATCGCAAAGCCAACATCTGCCTTTTTTAACGCTGGTGCATCATTAACACCATCACCTGTCATTCCCACTACTAACCCCATCTCTTCCGAGATTCTCACCAAACGACTTTTATCTTGTGGTAAACTTCGTGCCACAATTTTAAGATTGGGTAACATCTTTTTTACTTCCTCATCACTGTAATTGCCAAGTTCTGAACTAGTAATAACCAAATCATGTTCTGATGTCACGATTCCAACTTCTTTTCCAATTGCCAAAGCCGTATTTTTATTATCACCGGTAATCATTACTGTTTGAATACCTGCTTCCTGCACCATCTTAACTCCTTCTATTGCTTCTTCTCTAACCTCATCTTTAATTAAAACAAACCCCAGTAATGTTAATTTATCCATTACTTTATAATCATAACGATCATTATAAGCAACCGCTAAAACTCGAATTCCTCGTTTCGTCATGTCATTCACTTTTGCCAAAACTTTATCAGGAACAAGAGTTTCCTTTGTTCCATTTTCATTCAAATAACTAACACAATGTCCAATTAACACCTCAGGCGCGCCCTTAAATAACTGTATTTTTTTATCTGTCTCAATCACTGTAGCAGCATACTTCATTTTACTACTAAATGGTGTTTGTTTAATAATCCTAGCATTAGGAATAGCGGAATGCACAAAGTTTAAAATAGCTCTATCAGTAATATTACCCCCAATTGCCTTTCCTTCTACTAAATTACTTTCATTATTATAAACCAAAGATAGTTTCAAAAGATGATGGAATTTAGGATAAATTGACAACTCTACTTCTGTGTTATATTTTTTTAGACTACCAGAAATAAACCCAATCACATCTAGTTTTCCCTTAGTTAAAGTTCCTGTCTTATCGGTAAATAACAGATTAATACTTCCTGCTGTTTCTATTCCAACCAATTTTCGAACTAAAACATTATTTTTTAGCATTCTCTTCATATTAGAAGATAATACTAATGTAATCATCATCGGCAATCCTTCAGGAACCGCTACTACTATAATAGTTACTGCTAAGGTCAAAGCATATAGGATATATCCCATCATGAGTGGAGCATTCGTAACCGTATTTATAATCAAAGGAAGTGAGAAGTGACTCTCAATCACAACTTGGGAAAATAGATAAGATAGCGAAACCAATCCTGCCCCAATATATCCAATTTTACTGAGTGTTTTAGCCAAGTTTCTTAATCTTAGTTTTAATGGACTATCCGGATTACTCTCTTGTAATTCTAATGCCAATTTCCCATAATAAGTAGCATTTCCTACCTTTTCTACTTTCATAAAAGCTGTTTTTGAATAAACAACAGTACCACGATAAACCAAGTTTTTATCAGTCACTTCTCCAGTTACTTTTTCCTTGTAAGCTTCTCGGGCTTCCCCATTTAAACTAGATTCATCCACACTCAGCTCTCCCTCGATAATAATACCATCAGCGGGTACGCGATCTCCTGTTTCTAACTTGACGATATCTCCTACTACGATTTCATCCATCGTAATTTCTTCTAATTTACCACTACGTTTTACCTTGCATTTAATTTTACTTGCTTCTTCTTGTAATTTTTCGAAAGCTTTTTCACTTCCATATTCTGAGATCGTAGAAATAAGACTTGATAAAAAAATCGCAATCACAATTCCCAAAGTCTCAAACCAATCAAAGTCTCGAAATAAAAATACGGTCTTAATCGCCAATGCAATAAGTAGAATTTTAATAATCGGATCTCCTAAAGTTTCAATAAATTGATGAAAAAAACTCTTTTGTTTTTTTTGAAGGAGTTCATTAGTACCATATTTTTTTCTAGATTCTTCTACTTCTTTTTTACTAAGTCCATTAGAATTAATCATAATAATCCTCCTACTTAATGTTATGAATTAGGACAAGAAGTAGAAGGATAATATTTGTCGAAAAAAGTTATTTAGTACACCAAAAAAATAAACTACAAAAGCCACATCTTCCATAATTTTCATAATCGAATAGAGTAAAATTTTCAATAAATTTTATATTTATTGATATGATACCCTTTCACACCACCGTACGTACCGTTCAGTATACGGCGGTTTAATTTGTAATAACATGCACTTTTAGATAATGGTCTAGTGAATTTACTA
>JAQXIG010000123.1 GCA_029007685.1 bacterium
GGAAAGTTATTTTCTGCTTCACTTTCTTTATTAATAAATACTTGGTAATCGTAATACCCTTTTTGACTATCAGTAAAAGGGTTTAAAATATCGTCAGCTAATTTCTTAGCTGCATCTACAGTCAGATCATCTTCTACAGTAATGGAAATATTAATTAATTTTCCTGTTTCTCTAACTGTTACAGATTTTACTTTTTCTTTTTCAGAAATTAGTACTTTTAACCCTGTGTAAGTTTCTTCTGGTATTTCTATTTTTCCAGCTAAACGATCGCCATAAATAGCTTTTCCTTCATTGGGAAAGAATAACTGTTTGGCTTGATAAAGAAGAATCACGATTACAATAAAAATTATGATTGCTATGATCGTATATTTATTTTTCTTAATCATTTTCATTGATTTCACTCCTATTTTTATAATTTTGATTATACAATAAGTTTTCTATTTAGGCAATCACCTTAACTTTTAGACAACCTATCTATTAAAATTTGATTTCCTAAAACCGGATCGGCACTTCCTTTGGTTTCTTTCATAATTTGCCCCATCAGGTATTTAATCGCTCGATCACGCCCAGCTTTATAGTCTTCTACACTAGCAGGGTTGGCTGCGATGATACTTTCGACAATCCTAGCTAACTCTTCTTCACTTAAGGCACTTATTTTTTTGCTTTCTATTAGTTTGATTAGATCATCATCTGTTTCCATTAGGGTTTGTATCATTTCTTTAAATATTTGATTATTAATTTCTTTTTTATCTAACTTTTCTACCAATAGGGTAAATTTTTCTTTTGACAGTTTGGTTTCTGTTAATGATTTATTCGTTTTGTTTAGGTACGCTGATATTTCTCCTAGCAGCAAGTTGCTAGCAATTACCAAATTACAGTTTAAATCTAATAAATAGTCACTAATTTCTTTATTCGCTATTATTTTTTCGATATTAACTGGATTAATACCAGCATCAAGATATATTTTTCTTCTCACCTCTGGTAAGACTTCCATAGTTGATTTTACTTGTTCGATATATTCATCTGTTAAGATGTATGGTGGTAAGTCTGGTTCTGGAAAATAGCGATAGTCATTCCCCGTTTCTTTCACACGCATTAGAATGGTACGTTCTTCTTTTTCATCAAAACGTCGAGTTTCTTCTTGGATGATATTACCTTTTTCTAATTCTTGAATCTGTCTTTTAGATTCTGAAACGATGGCACGTCCAACACTACTTATTGAACCAATATTTTTAGTTTCCGTACGAGTTCCTAACTTATCCGTTTTCGATACTGATACATTCACATCACATCTCATACTTCCTTCTTCCATCTTACAGTCTGAAACATTAGTATACAGTAATATTTCTTTTAATTTTTCTAAATAGGTCATCGCTTCTTTTTCATTGGAAATATCAGGTTCTGACACAATTTCAATTAGTGGTACTCCATTACGATTAAAATCTAGATAAGATCGGGTGTTCGCATGTGTACTTTTACAAGTATCTTCTTCAATATGAATATCATGAATTCCTATTTTTTTCTTAACTCCATCTACTTCTATTTCTACATATCCATGCACTCCAATAGGATTTCTAGCTTGGGTAATTTGATATCCTTTTGGCAAATCTGGATAAAAATAGTTTTTTCTATCAAATACAATTTTTTTATTAATTTCACAGTTTAAAGCTATGGCTGCTTTTAATCCTAGTTCGATTCCATATTCATTAATACAGGGAAGTGTGCCAGGTAAAGCAAAATCAATTTCATTGACATTAACATTAGCTACTCCACCATAGTTATTGATTGAATCTGTAAACATTTTGGAATTAGTTTTCAACTCACAGTGTACTTCAATACCCACTGTTGTTTTATAATCGTTCATTATTTTATCTCCTTGTATTTAGTTTATCTTCTAAGAAGGAAGCGATTTGATAGATCTTTGCTTCTTCAAAACGGTTACTGATAATATGTAGACCAATTGGCATATTATCATGATCGGTTCCCATTGGGATATTCATTCCAGGCAGTCCTGCCATATTTACTGGAATTACTAAAACGTCATCCATAAATGATTTGGTTGGATCATCTAGATTTTCATCTAGGTTATATGCAACAGTAGTAGTAGTTGGTCCAAAGACAAAGTCATAGTCTTTAAATACTTTATCAAATTCTTCTTTCATGGCATTACGAATCATTAATGCTTTGTCATAATAAATTTTAGCATTATCACCACTAAGTAGGTAGCTTCCTACCATAATT
>JAQXIG010000124.1 GCA_029007685.1 bacterium
TATTCAAATACTCTTCGTATAATACACTTACTGCATTCTCGTAATTCATTGTAGAACAATACAATACATAATCTTCTGGTGAAATCTGTTCTTCAATCGTCTCTGTAATCACGCAATCAATATCTTGTTTGCCTGTAACGTCAATATGATAATCACTAATCAATTTTACCTTAGAATCTGTAACTTGGCTAGTCTCTAAAACATGATATTTAGAACCATCTAATAATGTCACTGCTTCACCTATTGAATAAAAATCATAACGCTGAGCAGGATCTTTGTCTTCTATGGTTACTCTAGCATGAAAATGCTTGTTTTTCACAACTTCTGGGCTAGCTTGATCAATCCAAATGCGTAGTTCATGAATTTCACTACTACCAGGCATAAGAGTCTCGGGACTTGCATAAATTTCATAATCACTCTGTTCTAAATCCGCCAATATTTTTGGTTCTTGATTATCAATTTGATATTTAATATAAGAGGTTGACAAGATCTTATTCATGCATTTTTCTTGTTCAATAATCGCTTGATCTAAATGAATTTTTAAACTAAAATACTTTTCTTCATCGCCAACATTAGTAACACTAAAACGATATGGTTCCAGTTTCAAACCATCTTGATCAGAAATAGGAACTTGATTCATTAACGAGAGAATCTCCCCATAACCATTATCACCATCTACATAGCTAAGCTCAATATCGTTTTCTTGGAATGCATTATATTCATCGTTCATAGACTGGGAATGAAACCAAGCATAACTACCACCAATAAAGGAAATAACAACAATACAAACGACAACACCAGTTACAAAAGCTTGATGCTTAAATAACTGGCAATTTTTATTCATGTTCATAAATGATCACCCATATGATTAAAACTCTGTTTATATTTATTATAACACAAAGATAATAAATTCCAATAAAAAAAGTTGAGACTAATAACCAGATCTCAACATTTCTATTTTTACATTATTGCGAATTCCCAATTCATAAGCTTTTGCATTACTTTCTGTTAAAAGATCGATTGTAAAAGATTTACCAGCTCCAATCGCACCTCCACGATCTAACACAATCGCTACTATTGGTGTAGATTCTACATTCGTTAAACGCAAGATACTACCTTCTTGATATTCATAACCAGCCGCTACAATACGCACATTCCCAAAAGTGGGATCACTATAATGAATAATACCATTACTAATATTATAACCAGATGCAGTTAAACCTGATGTACATCCATAACAATCATGACCATAATGGCTTAAATTTCCAAAGGTAGTTTGTAATACTGGATAAGCAGTAGTATCAATGGGACTATAAGTAATATTAGGAGTAGTATGCACAACAGGTGCTTCTATTTTCTCTTCTTGAACTACTGGTGGCATACTCTCTACTTCTTCTATTTTTTCAGGAACAAGATCTTCCTGAATTTCCCCCACTTCGTCTTCAACTATATTGGAAGTAGTATGTTCTATCAATTTCATAACAATACTACTTTCTAATGCTTTGTTAGTATTAGTATTCGATACTTTATAATTAGACTTATAAATTACCATTTCTATATTAGAAGCAATATATACTACTAAGATGCAACTAAAAATAAAAATAATACGAAAAGCATAACGATAATTTCTTTTCATAATTCCTCTCTTTCGTGCCATTAAAGTATAACATAAAAATAAAACTAATGCAAATTAGCATTCCCTTATGGTATAAAGAAATTTAAAAACTAACAATAATTACCATATATAAAACCATATTCTTATCTAGTATCTATTTATACTATTTTAAAAGTCCGTAAATGAAAAAAAGACTCAGTCAAGAGTCTAGTTTATTACATATAGTTATCTGCTTTAACTTCCATAAAACTTCTAGAATGTTTACATACAGGACACTCTTCTAACGCTTTTGTTCCAACATAAACATGTCCACAGTTACGGCAAACCCAAATTTTGTCTTCACTTTTTTCAAACACTCTTTCATCTTCGATATTTTTAAGTAATGTTAAGTATCTTTCTTCATGTTTCTTTTCTATTTTTGCTACTGCATCAAATAAGTAAGCAAGCTCTGCAAACCCCTCTTCTTTAGCCTCTTCTGCAAACTTCGCATACATATCTGTCCATTCATAGTTTTCACCAGCTGCAGCATCTTTTAAGTTTGTCATAGTAGTA
This sequence comes from bacterium, assembly GCA_029007685.1. Classification (GTDB taxonomy): domain Bacteria; phylum Bacillota_I; class Bacilli_A; order RF39; family UBA660; genus Alloscybalousia. The sequence continues at coordinate 2,168 of JAQXIG010000124.1, forward strand.
GGAATTTCTCCACCATGAAGATATTTAAACCATAATTTAGCATGTTCTTTTTCATTATGAGCTGTTTCTTCAAAAATAGCTGCCATTTGCTCATATCCATCTTTTCTAGCTTGTGAAGCATAGTAAGTATATTTGTTTCTAGCTTGGCTTTCTCCTGCGAAAGCTGTCATTAAGTTTTGTTCTGTTTTTGAACCTTTTAATTTTTCATAATCCATTTTATTTTACCTTCTTTCATTATAATTATTTTTATCTATATTAAAAGATTTCTCTTTTAATAACTATATTCATTTATATTAAAATTTGTATCTTAAGAAAAAACTTATATATATTTCTCTGTAAAAGATCCAACTTCTAATAACCTACTCTTATCTTGATAAGTAGTATGTAAAAATTGTGACTAAGGTTTCTACATGCTTGATCTAGGAATTAAGCATAAATTTTATAGTTTTTTATCACCGTTGTTTGCATTCCTATTGGACTCTTACAACTAGAAATATGATTCATGATTTCTAAATGATAAATTTCTACATATTTCATCCAAACTCTTCTTCTAAAGACACTCTCACTGAAGGATTAGTCAACGCAACAACTACTTTTTTAGAATCCATCAATAACTTTTCACTTTTAAACGATCATATTTAGGAACATTGCTTTCGTCGAACACTCTAAAATGTATTGTCCACAATTAATGCAAGTAGGATTTTTCGTTCTTTCAGATAATGAATACCAACTGTATTTTGACAATATCTTTACATATAGCGCAATGGACACATTTCCCTAAAATTCTAGAAAGGCTAGGATTCGTTGAATCAATAAAGACTTTTCTACCCTGATCTTCCTTTCTTATTTCTGATGGAGTATTGCGATCCATATTTGTACCAGAATAACCAATTGCTCCTTCCACTACA
>JAQXIG010000125.1 GCA_029007685.1 bacterium
CTTTTTAGCCAGTTTTTCCATAATACGATACATCATTCTTCTCATAATCGTAATACAATAAGTAGGATTACAATATTTATAAATAGCCTCTTGAATCTCTGTAAAAGGTACAATATGTAGATGAATATTCCCACCATAAACAGTTAATTTTTTTGATAATTCTATAACCTTATTTCTAGCCTCTAAACTAGTATGAGGAATCGCCTCAAAATAAACAGCATCTATCCTAAGACCACGTTTCAAAGCCAAATAACCCGCAACGGGGGAATCAATCCCACCACTCAACATCAACATTCCTTTTGGCTGTGTTCCCACCGGATAACCACCAAGACCATAATAGATATCCGTATAAAGATAAGTATAACGTTCCAAAATCTCAATTGTTAATGTGGTATCTGGCTGATGAACATCTACCAATAAATTCGAATTACTCTTTAAAATAATTCCCCCCATTTTTCTACTAAAATCAGTACTTAAAATAGGAAATCTTTTATCACTACGTTTCGTCTCAACCTTAAAAGTTCCAACTTTATCTTTCATTAAAGTAACTACATATTTCTCAATCTCAGAAATATCACTAGCTATTTTCAATGCCACTTGATAAGAATGAATTCCAAAAATTTGATTAATTCTATTCAAGACAAGTTTCAACTCACTATCATGAAACTCAATATACATTCTAGAAATATCACGACTAACTTTAACATCTAATCCTTCTAATTTCCTTTTAATATTTTGATATAAAGTATTAATAAAAAATTTACGATTCCCTTTTTTCGTAGTAAGTTCACCATATTTAATTAACACTACTCTCTCCATTACAATAACCAACTTTCTATTTTTTATACTAGTTTCTCAATGTTTAACCTATAAACACTATCATCATATTTTAAAAAGTATTTCAAACACTTCTAAAAGTTATAAACTAATTTATTATGTTCCAATGAAATTCCCCAAAATTCTATGCATTCTAAAAAAATATGATGGATATTTTCTCTTTTCATAACTCTATTTTCCCAATATTTCATATACTGATCAACTATCCTAAAATCAGTAAATAAAATACAATTTTCATTCATCACCCTGTTACTTTTATGTTAAATCTCTCTAAAATTTTAGTTTTTGAATGCAAATTTTTAAATTTTCCACAAAACTGTTGATATCTTCCTTGGTAGTTAAATGACTAATACTGATTCTAATGGAATATCCACTAATACTGGAGTCCTTTCCAATCGTCGTCAAAGTTAAGGAATCACCACCAGCTTTAGAACATGCCGTTTTGGTAGATATATAAATTTCTTTTTCTTCTAAGGCATGAAGCATAGTTTCCGGTTTAATTCCAAGTACACTTATATTGACTATATGTGGAATACATTTTTCATTACTATTTATGAATACTCCATCAATGTTAGCTAACTCACTTTTTAATAAATCACTAATTTGCTTAACATAGTCATATTTTTTATTTAAATCTGTCAATGAAAGTCTCAAAGCCTTAGCAGTACTAACCATAAGAGCCAAAGCAGGTGTACCACTACGATAATTAGTTTGACTCTTACCTCCATATATCATAGGTTCCAACTCAATATTGCTTTTTTTAATTAAACCACCAGATCCTTTCAAACCAAAAAATTTATGACTACTAAAACTATACAAATCAATATGATTCAAAGAAACAGGAATCTTTCCAACTGCTTGCGTTCCATCCACATGAAAAATAGTAGTTGGATAATCACTTAATATTTTTCCTATCTCATTCACACTTTGACAAAATCCCACCTCACTATTAACATGATGAATACTAACTAAAACTGTATCCCTAGACAATAAAAGTTTAAGATGTTCTAAATCAACAATACCATCTTCGGTAAGATTAACATAATCAATAATATAACCTAGTTTTTCTAAAGAACAAACACACTCCAGTACACTAGAATGTTCTAATTTAGTAGTAATGATATGTCTCCCTCGATTACAATATTTTCGAATCACTCCTAAAATCGCTAAATTATTAGCTTCACTCGCACCACTAGTAAAAATAACCTCCTGACTAGAAACATCAAACAAATCAGCCACCTGTCTAACAGCAGCATCCATTAACTTTCTAGCATCTACCCCTAATTTATGCAAAGAATTAGGATTTCCAATATATCCTAAACTAACTTTGGAAAAAGCATCAACAACTTCACTATGAACTGGAGTAGTCGCACTATAATCTAAATAAATCATAACCTCACATCTTTCTCTTTTCTTAATCATTCCTAGCCTAAAAAGTTCCAAATAAGTATCACCACATAGGGATACTAAAAAATAAAAATCGATAACATCATCATTTTGATAAGAAACATTTTTTGGTCTATAATATCACTGCTCATAAGTAAACAAATTATGTGGACAGAAATCAACAAAACCAAATTCTGTATTAAACTCTTTTTGATTGTATAAATTTAACTATTGCCAAATTTTTTATAAAAGAATGATAAGTATAATACTTCCTTCCCAATAGAATATACATGACAAGTAGTCTCTGTACTCATAACTCTCTCTTTCACTTATGAATAAAAAACTAGAAAAGAATTAGGAACAAAATAACTACTAGCATGCGATAATATGAATAATCCACAGTACCATAAAAATTTTTCTACACTACAAAACTGATGACTTTTAAAATATGAATCAGTCTAATTAACAGATCTATCTCCCGCCATACTAATAAGTTTCAAAGTTTACCCAAAATCATCCAATTGAACCATAACATCACCTACTTAAAATTTACTTTATTATATCAAACAAACAAAAGAAAGACTAGATTTCTTTCTTTTGTTTCAATATTTTTTTATGAATATCAGGATCCACTATTTCAATAGAGGACAATGAAATTTCTAATGCATCCTTATAATCACCTTTGTGAAAAAGCATCTCCGCATTAGTAAGTCCTAAATCAATTTCCCTCACACTGCTTCTAAAACGATTCCCATAGACAATAACCATTTCCGCTAGTTGAGCAGTTTTAATCATGTCATTCGTAGTATTGTAAAGTTTTAAAACCAAATCACGTGCCGTATCTACTCTAGTATTTAAAACCTTAATGACAATAGGTTTCTTCTCTAATTCCTTAATAATTTCTAAAATCGCCTCATTTGCCTCAGCCAACTCAATAAAATAATTATTCATAATGATAGGTAATTTATAACTACGAATACGAAGCTTACACTGCTTCAACAATTCTTGAATATCATCTAACTGTTCACGAGCTCTAACCTCATCATCATGCATGCTCCCCAAAGAACGAAGAGAAAAATCCAATTCTTCATCTAACTGTTTCAATTGAATAATCAAATCCCCAATTTCTCTAGCACAAACCGAATAAGGCTTATCTTTCTCATCCAATGAAACGATCAAATCTTTATAAGAACTTTTAATTGCATTCAAAGCAGCACCAATCTTATTTAAAGTATCAATATCAGAATCTTTCAAATCATACATAGTCTTAATATCTGTAATTTGAGCATAGATATCCTTAATAATCTTAATAGATCGCTTCAATCTTTTTGAAAAAAGCAAAGAATCCTCTTCATAAACCTTTCTCGCAAAACGTTCCTTTTCAAAATCATTAAAAATAGAATCCAAATAATCAAGTATCGTCTTTAACTCAAACATACAATCTTCTAAATTTAAAACTTTAATACGATCCATAATATGATTGACATTCTTTCGAGCTTCTTCCATATTATATTCAATTTTTAAATAATCAAGTGGATATCCTTTTTGACTCATATCACGATAAGTAACCTCAATCTCTTCAATTCTCCTAGGAATCAACTTATTTGTCAATAATACTAAATTAGGAACTTCAAGAATAACAATAGACATATGATCAATCATAGTATCCAAAGTCTTCACAATATGAACTACTTCATCATACTCATTTTTTTCCATAAATTGTTCAAAATCTAAAAATCTTTTTTCAATGTTTTCAAATTGTAAATCTATCACAGGTACAATGTCATCATAATCATCTTGGTGATTATGAAACTCTTTTACTAATGAACGATACTTAACTTTTAACTTAGTAACAATCGTTCGATATTTTTCCTCGCTAATAGTAATTTCTTTAATTTCAGTCAATAACTCTTCAGCACTTTCACGAGCTTTATAAATCTCAATTTCAGCTTTGGCCAGTTTTTTGCGAACCAAAGAATAGTTTTTAGAAGTAGCTACTAAATCAATATCAATAATCATATCATTAATCTGAGTAATTTTATAATCACGAATCAATTCAAAACGACGGTGCCAATTTTTATATTTTTCTTCCATTTTATCATTTTTAATAATTGGTTCTACTTTAGAAAGTTCTGATAATACTGGAGTAGAAGCAATCAAATTTTTTTCTCGATCTAACTGCTCTAATTCATCTCTAATTACCTTTTCTTTATGTTTTTGCATCAATACTAAAACAACGGTAATCAAGATAACAGCGATTATAATAAACGTTACGATTAACAAATAAACCCCATTCATTACCAACACCTCTTATCCTATACAATATATTTTAACACATAAATCAAATTTTTCCTCCTATTTTTTAACAATTTTCTCATACTTCTAGAAAGCAGGAATTTTTCAAATACTTCATTCAATAAAATATGAATCAAGCAAATCTATCATGGAATACTCTTAATTAAGATGATAGTTAAATAAAAAAAGAAAACTCAAAGCCCACATCACCAAAACAGACATCAACAAAATATATATTCTAATCGTCCAATCATCCGTTTGATCTGCCCAAGATTCTCCAGAATAACACACAAAAATGCAAAAATCAACTCTGCACTAATAAAAGAATCATCTAGAACAGTTGAGTTCAATAAATGCGAGACTAGAAACTCACAAAACAATTAAACCATAAAACAATGTCAAAACAATTAATCCATAAAACAATTGACAAATAACCATAATTTATATATAATCTAAACTGCATATTCATTGAACAGTGCTATTAAAAATTTATTAATGTGTTTATAAAATGAATAGTAACTTCGCTGTTAGTGAAATTCTGAAATATAAACTCCCTAATAAATGCTTTAGTAGATTCAATGTTTATGAGTAACATTGAAGGAGGAAGAAAAATGGCAAGATATACAGGGCCAAGTTACAAACAATCTCGTAGAGTTGGATTTTCATTAAGTGAAACGGGAAAAGAGTTAGCTCGTCGTCCATATGGACCAGGTCAACACGGGCAAGCTCGTAAAGGAAAACCATCTAACTATGCTCAACAATTAAAAGAAAAACAAAAAGTTAGATTCATGTATGGTATTAATGAAAGACAATTCAGAAAAACATTTAATGAAGCATCAAAAATGAAAGGTATTCACGGTGAAAACTTCTTAAAACTATTAGAATCTAGATTAGACAATGTAGTATATCGTTTAGGATTATCAACTACTCGTCGTGGCGCAAGACAATTAGTAAACCACGGACATATTACGGTTAATAGCAAAAAAGTAGATATTCCATCTTATCGCGTAAAAGTTGGAGATGTGATTGCTGTAAAAGAAAACTCAAAAGATCATCCAGCTATGAAAGCAGCACTAGAAAAAGTCACAAAAAGAGTAGAATTTGTAACATTTGATGATAAAAAATTAGAAGGTCGATTAGTTAGATTACCAGAACGTTCAGAACTAAATGCCGATATTAACGAATCATTAATCGTTGAATTTTATAACAGATAGAAAAAGATTTCCAAAATTGGAAATCTTTTTCAGAGTGTAGACAAACCCCTAGATTTTTCTAGAGGTTTTCTTATGAATAAATTTTTTTATCAAAATTTATAATACTTTTTAATATTTTTATGAAATTATATAGAA
>JAQXIG010000126.1 GCA_029007685.1 bacterium
CAATATGACAATAATAAAAGAATTTGGATTGAAAAATATGGAATTATTAGATACAATAAATCTAATAAATGATAAAATTAGTGAAAAGAAAATAGGGGTAGATAGTGATGAGAAGTAAAAGAACTTTATAAACAACAAAAAATACTAATTTTTTGGTTGGATTTGCATATTTGCTAGGGATTTGTAGTCTTTACATTCTATAATGGTAGACTTTCTATATCCATTTTTCTTATTGATATGGATCATTGATCACTAGCAGTGAGGAAAGAGATAGAAGTAATGATTGTGGATACAGTGAAATATTGTTAGAAAGATTATGAGCAAGATTGATGTAAAGAGCTATAGATTATATCATTTGAAATATGTTATTTGAAATCATAAATATTTATATTCTTTCAAATCAAGTAAAAAGAAAAATATAAAATGTTATATTGAATAAAATAGTATAGGTGAGGATTTATGAATTTTGTGAATAGAAGTTTAGTGAGTATCAAGAAAAGAAAAAGTCGTTCTTTAATATTATTTTTAATTGTACTTTTAATATGTAATGTTATGGCAGGATCTATTTCTGTAAAAAAGGCACTTTTAAAAACGGAAGAATCTTTTGTGGATTTTATTCCAATAGAAGTTAGTATCCAAGAAGATTATAATAATTATATTGATATTGAAAATAATTATTTGACAGAAGACATTGTGCAAGAGATAGGTAAGTCTAGTTATGTCAAAGAATATTACTATTATTACTCTTATTATTTAGGTAGTGGAGAATTAAAAAATGGAAATGATATAGTTATTCCCAATATAATAGAAGAAGAGAGTAATGAAGAAAATTATTTTACTTTTTTTGATATTAATGGTTCATATCAAGAGAAACCAAAGTTAGTAGAAAATGGTACTTTAAAAATAACATCAGGAAAAACTTTTTCAAAAGATGATATAACCAATGGAAATAATGTTATTTTGGTATCAAGAGAATTTGCAAATAAAAATAAATTGTCTGTTGGAGATAAGATAAAATTAGGTGATGAAATTACTGAATTTGCTGCTGAAATCAGTACTAATTATGGTATTGTAGAAGATGAATATACCATTATAGGAATATTTGAAGCAGATGTTGAATATGAAAGAGATACTGAAGGAAAAATTGTTGAAAAAGTAAATATATATGCAGATACTATTTATATGCCTAATGAAGCAATAAAAAATATACATACGAAAATAAAAGAAGAAAGGGAAAAAAATCAGATTGAAAGTAGTTATGATGGATTTACTCTAATTGTTAAATATCAAATGAACAATATAAATGATGTAGAGAATTTTAAAAATGATAATATAAATAAACTACCTAGAAATTTTATTTTTACAGATAATTCAGAATCATATAATTCTGTAGTTGGACCAATGCAAAATATGAAAGATTTATCCAATATTATTGTTTATGCTTCTATAGCTGCATCCATAGTTATAATTGGACTTGTTTCTATATTATTTTGCAAGGAAAGAAAGCAAGAAATGGGAATATATCTGGCCCTTGGTGAAAAAAAGAAAAATATTGCATTACAATTATTATTCGAAACATTAATAGTGGCATTTGTCGCTATTAGTATATCCATATTTACAGGTAATATGCTTGCCAGACAGGTTTCTAATAAAATGCTTAAAAATCAAATAATGGAGCAAAATACAAAAATTATAGAGCAAGATTATTATGATAGTGAAGTTTTAATTGATGATGATAAAGTCATGAGTAATTATAATGTTTCTTTAGATATCTATACTATCTTTATAATTTATATAGTAGCATTAGGCAGTATATCATTATCTACTATATTACCAATTTATTATACACTTAAACTGAATCCAAGAAAGATATTGATGTAAGAAAAATAATTATCTGAATGCTATTTTAGAGTATTTTGTTATCTTTTGTTATAGATTTATTATGATATATATTAGTTAATTTCTAGTAGTTCATATGTAGTACTTGAGAAGAAGTAGTGTTGTTACCAAATTAGGAAATGAATTAGATGGGATTTATGTTTGAAATATTATGATAATTACTGTTGGTGGTTAGAAAGTAAATTTGCACAAGGTTTTCGTTTCTAAGTGTACCTTGAATATAATAAAAGGAGTGCATAATTTTATGAAGAAAGAGTATATTTTAACAGCTGATAAGCTTTGTTATTATTATCAAGATGGAGATACGATTCGACATATACTAAAAGATATAACTTTTAATTTTGAAAGAGGAAAATTTTACACTATTTTAGGTGAAAGTGGATCTGGAAAAACAACACTGTTATCATTGCTATCAGCATTGGAAGCGCCAAAAAGTGGTATCATCAAATACGAAAATAAGGATATCAGAAATATTGGATTAGAAGAATATAGGAGAAATAAAATTGGAATTATTTTTCAAAGTTATAACTTAATTAATTACATGACCGGACTTGAAAATGTTTTTGTTGCTATGGGAATTACAGATAATAGTATACCTGGAAATATAGAAGTTATCGCAAGGAATTTGTTGAAATTTGTAGGTATAGATAAAGTGAAAGCCGATAGACCTGTAAATAGATTATCTGGGGGAGAACAACAGAGAGTTGCTATAGCTAGATCATTGTCAACAGATGTAGATTTGATATTTGCAGATGAGCCAACTGGAAACTTAAATCAAGAGATGTCAGATGAAATAGTGAAAATATTTAAAGAACTTGCACATGAGCATGATAAATGTATTATTATGGTTACTCATTCAAAAGAAATAGCAGGAAAATCTGATTGTATTTTAAAACTGGAGAAGGGATTGTTAAAAGTAAATGAGTAGTTTTTTAGAAAAATTTAATGAAGAAACTAAGAATCTATCTAATGGGATTATTTCTGAAGAGAATGAATTAGAAGAAGATACTTCATATTTAGATAAGCAAAAAAAGAAAAGAAAAATTACCATCATGATATCAGTCGTTTTCGTAATTATTATTATCATAACTATTATTTTATCAAGATTAGTAAAGGTACCAGATTTTGAAAATGGATTAAGCACCATTGCTTTTAGATGGGGGAATCATAATGGTATTGATATAAAGGAAGAACAGATATATGATAGTAATATTGCAGAAGGAATTGTAATATCCCAATCAGTAAAATCTGGAAATAGGATATTTAAAAATAATCAGATCACTATTATTGTTAGTAAAGGGAAAGATCCTCATGAAAGGATAGAAGTTCCTGATTTAAAGAATATCACTGCATCCGAAATTAAAGCTTGGCAAGAAGAAAATGGACTTACCAATGTTATTGTCAAAGAAGATTATTCAACGGAAATCGAAAAGGGAAATGTTATTGGTTATGAATTTGAAAATATTGTCACAAATGAAACCAATTTTACACGAAATGATAAACTTGTAATTATAGTTTCCAAAGGACAGAAATCTTTATTAATGGAAGATTTTTCTTCTAAGACCAAAACAGATATCCATAAATGGTGTTTAGAAAATAAAGTTGATTGTAAGATGAGTGAGAAATTTAACAAAGATGTTGATACTGGTTTATTGATATCCCAGTCTATCAAAAAAGGGGAACAACTTACTGAAAATACACAAGTCATATTTGAAATTTCACTTGGTGAAGGAATCTGTATTCCAAATTATTCAAGTGTGTCTAGTGATGATGCTCATGACCTTAATGATAAGGTAAAATTAAGAATTAAAAATATATATAGTATGACTGTGCCCTATGGAAAACTAATATCTCAATCCATAAAGGCAGGTACTCAAAAAAAAGAAGATGATAATGAGGTAATATTAACTTATTCATTAGGGGTTCCTTATTTTTCTAGTTTAGATGGAACAAGTGAGGGCGAAATTGCTAAGGTGTTTTATGAATACAATCAAAAGGGTGTGAATTTTAACTATATAGTTAAATATGTAGATTCAGAAGAAGAAAAGGGAAAAGTAGTATGGAGTTCTAAATCAAATGAATTTCTTTCTATGGAAGAGATCATTGAAATTCATATCAGTAATGGTTCTAACTATGATAGAACCAGCAATTCAGATGATTCAGAATGATATTAGTTTTTTATTCATAATTAGAAAATGTTTAAAATTGATTACCATGTCATAGAAGATAGTCACTATATTATAGTATGTTTTTATAGTAGTGATATTAAGTTTCTGAAAAGATAACAACTTGGTTATCTTTTTCTGTCTATACTTTTTTATTTTTTTGTGATAAAATAGGCTCATTGTTAGGAGGTGGAGTTGATGTATTTACCAACAGTTGCATTAGTAGGTAGACCAAATGTGGGAAAGAGTACTTTGTTCAACAAGTTAGTTGGAAGTAAGATTTCTATTATTGAGGATATCCCTGGTGTTACTAGAGATAGAATTTACAGTGAAGCGATGTATAAGAACTTTAGATTCCATTTAATTGACACGGGCGGAATTGATGTTAGTAAGGAAATATTTAATGATGAAATAAAAATTCAAGCGGAAATTGCTATAGAAGAAGCAGATGTTGTTGTATTTATTGTTGATGGAAAAGAAGGAA
>JAQXIG010000127.1 GCA_029007685.1 bacterium
TAATGTAGGAAAGAACCCTCTTACATTATCATCAATTCTATATAATTTCATAAAAATATTAAAAAGTATTATAAATTTTGATAAAAAAATTTATTCATAAGAAAACCTCTAGAAAAATCTAGGGGTTTGTCTACACTCTGAAAAAGTGATAAAATATTATCACTTTTCGTCATTATTTATTGTTTATGATATATTGGTAGCTATCTTTTACCATGTCTTCTAGTGTTTTTTCACATTCAAAGCCTAATTCTTGTTTGGCATAGGTTGGATCGGCATAGCACTGTGCGATATCCCCACTTCTTCTTGCAACTATTTGGTAAGGAACTTCGATATTATTTACTTGTTCAAAGGTTTCTACCATTTCTAAAACACTATAACCATTCCCCGTTCCTAAATTATAGCAGTCTATTTTATTGGTGGTCATTACTTTTTGAACTGCTTTCAAATGACCTTTGGCAAGATCTACGACATGAATGTAGTCTCTCACACCAGTTCCGTCTTTCGTTTGATAGTCATTTCCAAAAATATTTAGATGATCTAATTGTTTAATAGCTACTTTTACAATGTACGGCATTAAGTTATTAGGGATACCATTAGGATTTTCTCCAATCAAATACGATGGATGTGCTCCAATTGGATTAAAGTATCTTAATATCGCAATACTCCACTCTGGATCTGAGGTATATAAATCCTTTAACATGTGCTCAATAAACAGTTTGGTTGATCCATAAGGATTAGTGGTTGATAAAGGAAAGTCTTCTTTTATTGGTAAGAATTTTGGACTTCCATATACAGTAGCACTAGACGAGAATACCAATTTTTTACAATTATGATTTTTCATTACTTCTAATAAATTTAATGTAGATATTAGATTGTTTTGATAGTAAAGAAGAGGTTTTTCTACACTTTCACCTACGGCTTTTAGACCAGCAAAATGAATTACAACATCAATTTGATGATTAGAAAATACTTTTTCTACAAGATCTTTATCACATAAATTAATTTGGTAAAAAGCTGGTTTCTTCCCTGTTATTTTTTCGATTTTATCTAATACATCTATTTTGGAGTTTATTAAATTATCTATAATGATTACTTCATCATTATTTTCTAATAATTCTACTACGGTATGACTTCCTATAAAACCCATACCACCAGTTACTAATATATTCATTATACCTCCTTTTTGGCTTTTAATGCTTGTACCATTACTTTTATTGTTCTGATGATATTTACAATTAAAGAAAACTTAATTTTATTCTTTTTTAATACTCTATATGACTCTTTAAAACTTTTATAATAGCCTTTTAAACCATTAGTACTAACACCACCTTCACGCATATGAACTAAGACTTTATCAATAAAGTAAAACTTTATACTTTTATCTTTCATGATTCTTAACATAAAGTCATAATCAGCTGCAATTCTGAATTCTTGATTATATAAACCATGTTTATCATAGATTTCTTTTTTTACATATAATGTCGGATGTGGTGGATGCCACCCCAATTTGTAGTCTCCTTTTTTGGGACTGAAGATTCGGATTACTTTTTTTAGATTTTCATCTCTTATTTCTAAATTTGAATAAGTCGCATCACACTGTGTTTTTTCAAATGTTTCAGCAATTGTTTTTAATGTATTTTTAGATGCAAGAATATCATCTGAATTGATAATTCCAATAATATCTCCAGTAGCCATTTTAATGCCTTTATTCATAGCATCATATAAACCTCTATCTTTTTCAGAGATATATTTTAATTTTTTATTAAACCTTGATTCATATGATTTCACTATATCTAAAGTACTATCTTTACTCTTTCCATCAATTATTAAATATTCATAATTTGTATAGGTCTGTTTCAAGACGGATTCTAACGTATCAGTGATAGTGGCTTCTGAATTATAGCAAACTGTTATTAAAGTTATTTTCATAGATTACTCCTAATTTTTTTATTTAAACAAGTTTTTAATAAGCTAAAACTTAGTATGAAATGAACAAGCGTTGTAATGATATAAGCATAACTAGCACCTTCTATATCATATTTTCGTATTAAAAACCATGATATTATAGTTGAAAAAGCAGAACTGATCGTATAAATATATAATTGTTGTTTATTTTTTCTTAAAATTGTCAAACAGCTAGAAATAATATTACCAAGTGCATATAAAATAGCTCCTATAATAATGATTAAAAATGAAATTTTATATGGATCTAAATCTATAGAATAAATTATATTTAGTATTGGAATACCTAATAAGAAGGCTAGAATCAATATAATAATTCCTAAAAGAATAAATTCCAAACCAATTTTATAAAATGTTTTTCTAAATTTTTCATACTCTTTATTATAATAATCACAAGACAACTCATTAATATAGGGATTAATTAAGTATTGCCCACATAAACTAAGCATTGTAGCTGGCATAACAATAATTCCTAATATTGTTTGATACTTTTCATCCAAAATATATTCCATAACATACTTTTGACAATTGTTTAAATATATTGCTAAAAAAGAAAAAACAAATACTGGAAAAGTTATTTTGAATAAACTAATGCTTTTATCAAAAATAAATGAAAATTTTTGATGATATAATGATTTATACTTTTTTATATCTACTATTAATCCTATAATATTAACGACAATTAGCATTAGTAATGATAATATTATACTTTTGGTCATATAATCAACAAAAGAAAATAATATTATTCCAATGATTGCTTTCCAAAATAATGATTGCCCAACGTAGTATAGCTTATCTTTCTTTTGAATAAAACCATGAAAGCAATCACTAATTGCTTCTAAAATTCTAAATAAAAGAATGAACATTAAAATTTTAACTTTTAATATTGAAAAATTACTTATAATAGAAAAAAAAATAACTACTAATAATGTGAAGATGGAAGTAACTAAACGATTAGTAATATATTGATTATTTGAGTATTCGTTTTCTACATCTGCTACTTGGTAAGTCCTATTATAATAAAGAGCCATAATATAAAATAAGCAAGCTAATGAGTATGTGTATGAAAAAATCCCTGCTTCATCAATACCATTTACTCTATTTACAATAACTAAAAAGAAAAGAGAAGTAAAGGCATTAAAAGTAATTCCTATTGTATTCCAAA
>JAQXIG010000128.1 GCA_029007685.1 bacterium
AAAGTATTAAAGATATTTTCACTGTTTATCACCTCGGTGACATATTATATAACAGTGAGACATTTTCGCAAGTTAACACTTAAGACATTATCACAAATTGATCATAGTGTTGAAATAAATGTATATAGTTACATTGATATAAGCAAATAAATTTGATATAATCTTAATGGTGATATAAATGAAAAATAAATATGCCATAATGGTTGAAAACGTTTCAAAAGAGTTTAAATTAGTTTATGATAAACCTTATACTTTAAAAGAAAGACTTATTTTTTTGAATAAAAGTAAATATGGAAAACATCAAGTTTTGAAAAATATCAGTTTAAATATTAGAAAAGGTGAAACTGTTGCTTTAATAGGAGTAAATGGCAGTGGTAAAAGCACATTATTAAAATTAATGACTAAAATTATTTATCCTACTAGTGGTAATATTAAAATTGATGGTAAGCTGACTTCATTATTAGAATTAGGTGCTGGATTTCACCCTGATTTTACTGGTAGAGAAAATATTTATTTCAACGCATCAATTTTTGGACTAACTGCAGCAGAAATTGATAAAAGAGTAGGAGATATTATTCAGTTCTCAGAACTTGGTGATTTTATTGATAATCCAGTTCGTACTTATTCATCTGGTATGTATATGAGATTAGCTTTTTCTGTTGCTATTAATGTAGATGCCGAAATATTACTAATAGATGAAATATTAGCTGTTGGTGATCAACATTTTCAAGAAAAATGTTTTGCTAAGCTTCAAGAACTTAAAGAGAGTGGAAAAACTATTGTTATTGTAAGCCATGCATTAAGCTCAATTAAAGAACTTTGCGATAGAGCAATATGGATATATGAAGGTGAAATTAAAGTGGATGGTAAAACAGAAAAAGTAGTAGAAGAATATTTGAAGGTGTGTGGATAATATGATAAAAGAATTATTTAATAATTTATACGCATATAGACAGCTATTAAAAAGTAATGTACAAAAAGAAATCAGAGGAAAATATAAGGGGTCATTTTTAGGAGTATTATGGTCCTTTGTAAACCCATTATTGATGACATTAGTTTATGCTATTGTATTTCCATTGATTTTAAGAAATACAGAACCACATTATATTACCTATTTAGTAATCGGAATTTTACCATGGAATTATTTTACAACGGTTATAAGCCAGGGAACAACTACTATATTAACAAATGGTGGAATTTTAAAAAAAGTATATTTTCCTAGAGAAATATTACCAATATCTGTAAATTTAAGTGGTGTAATTAATTTTTTTATTTCCTGTTTAGTAATGTGCTTATTCCTAATTTGTAGTGGCATTGGTTTTAGTTGGTATATATTATTTTTCCCACTAATAGTATTAACACAATTTATTATTCAACAAGCTATTATATTTATAACGAGTGCAATTAACGTTTATGTTCGCGATTCTGAATATATTATAAACTTTATCATAAGCATGTTATTTTATGCAACACCAATTTTATATTCTAGTAGCATGTTTAGTGGCAGTGCTTTTGAATGGATTATCAAATTAAATCCAATAGCTACTATTATAAATGCTTATCGCGATATATTCTACTATCAGACTATACCAAATATAAAAATATTATTAATGGTATTATTAGCTGGAATAGTATTATTCTATATAGCGTTAAAAATATTTAGAAAACTAGAAAAAGGATTTGCAGAGGAACTATAAAATGAAATTAGTAGGGGTAGTAGTATGGTATAACCCAACTAATAAAGATATCAAAAATATAGAAACATACATAGACGATGTAGAAAAACTTTATATTATTGATAATACAGAGGGAAATAATAATAAAGATAAAGTTCCGAAATCAAAAAAGATAGAGTACATTTTTCAAAATGAAAATCTTGGAATAGCGAAAGCGTTAAATATAGCTTGCCAAAAAGCAATTAAAGAAAAGTATAGCTTTATACTAACAATGGATCAAGATAGTAGTTTTCATAATAATGACTTAGAAAAAATGAAAACTATTGCCTCAAAAATGGATTTGAGTAAAATAGGTATTATTAGTCCATGGCATAAAACTAAATTAAAAATAGAAAAACCACAAGAAGAAATTGATTATCCGTTGGATGTTATGACTTCAGGTAATATTCTAAATTTAGAAATTTATAAAAAGCTAAATGGATTTAAAGAATTTTTGTTTATTGACGGTGTCGATATTGAGTATTGTTTAAACCTTAAAAAAAATGGTTACCAAGTTATGAGAATGAATACCATTGAAATGAAACACGGTTTAGGAGATATATTTTATAGAAATTTTTTTAAGAAAGAGTTTATGTGTGATAATCATAACTATCTAAGAATTTATTATATGGCTAGAAATTATCGTTATATTAGAAAAGAATATAGAGATGTAGCTCCAGAATTTTGTGATATTTTAGTAAAAATAAAAGGACTGATATTTAAGATAATTTTCTACGAAGAAGATAAGTTTAAAAAATTAAGAAGTATCTTTCTAGGAATTAGGGATTATAAAAAAGGAAAATATGGTAGATACCAAAATTAGGAGAGTTATTATGGCAGATTTAAAATATTTATTAAGTAAAACAAAAGAAACGTTGAATGAAGAAGGACCTATTCAATTAACTAAGAAAGTTTTCCGCTATGCTATAGGAAAAAGAAATCCTTTGACTAATGGAAAAAAGTGTTATAAAGATGTGCTGTTTATTAATGGATGCACCTTACCTCATCCAACTAGATATAGAGTGGATCATCAAATAGAACAACTCCTAGCAAATGGTTATACAGCAGATAGTGCTTTCTATGGAGATCTAACTTTAGAACAAGAAAAATATTATAAAACTTTTATCTTTTTTAGATGTCCAATCACAAATACAATTAAGGAATTTATTGCAAAAGCAAAATCTCAAAACAAAATAATATTTTATGATATTGATGACTTAGTTTTTGATAAAGAATATACAAAGACAATTAAACATTTAAAAAAATTAAATAAAAATGAACTTAATTTATACTATGATGGCGTTAAAAGAATGGGTGATACATTAAAATTGTGTGATTATGCTATTACCACTACACCAACATTAGCCAATGAATTAAAAAAGTATGTTAAAGATGTTTTTGTTAATCGTAATGTTGCTTCCGAAAAGATGGTTGAGTTATCCATGATGGCTTTGAAAAAGATTCAAAAAGATTCATCTAAAGTAATGATTGGGTATTTAAGTGGTAGTATTACTCATAATGCTGATTTCGAACTTGTGTTGCCAGTTATAAAAAAATTAATGAATAAATATGATAATATTTATTTGAAAGTAGTGGGATTATTAGATATTCCTGAAGATTTAAAAGAATTTTCAGATAGGATAATTTCAATACCATTTGTTTCATGGAAAAAACTTCCACAAATTATTTCAGAAATTGATATTAATCTGGCTCCTCTTGAGAATAGTATTTTTAATGAAGCAAAATCTGAGAATAAGTGGCTAGAAGCTGCTTTATGTAAAGTAGTTACAGTTGCCTCTAATGTAGGAGCATTTAAAGAAAGTATTACTAATAATGTAGATGGTATTTTATGTAATAATGAAGAAGAATGGTTTAACAGTTTAGAAAAATTAGTTACGGATAGTGATTTTAGAAATATGATAGCTACTAATGCCTATAATAAAGTCATAAAAAATAATGTTACCACATATACAGGGTATCCACTGACTAAGTTTATAACTAGTAAACTTCCTAAAACGATTGCTTTTGTTTTACCAACTACTAATATTAGTGGTGGGGTTAATGTTATTCTAAAGCACTGTAGTATTTTAAAAAATGCTGGTGTAAATGTTTTGATAATTAATTCTGATAAAAAGGAAAATAATATTATTAATAACGATGGTGAGTTAGATGTAATATCTAACATTACTAGTAAAATAGATGCTAAAATTGATATGATGGTAGCATCATTATGGACAACCTTAGAATACGTTAGAAAATATCCTAAAGTTTTAGAAAAAGCTTATTTAGTTCAAAATTTTGAAACTGATTTTATGAAGTACGGTGATGATGGTAAATTAATAGCTAATTCTACTTATAGTCATGATGATATTAAATACATTACTATATCTAGATGGTGTCAAAATTGGCTTGAAGAAAAATATGATCGAAATGTTTCTTATGTGAGAAATGGTATTAATGTAGAACGGTTTCCTTATGTTGAAAGAAATTTCAATGGGAAGATAAAAATACTGGTGGAAGGAAATAGTGATGATTACTATAAAAATGTAGATGAAAGTTTTAAAATAGTGGACAAGCTTGATAAAGAAAAGTATGAAATACACTTTTTATCTTATCAAGGTACCCCTAAAAAATGGTATTATGTTGATCAATTTATGCACCGTATACCATATGATGAAGTTGCTAAAGTATACCAAAATGCTGATATTTTGATTAAATCTAGTATTTTGGAAAGTTTTTCTTACCCACCGTTAGAAATGATGGCAACTGGTGGTATTTGTGTAGTAGTACCTAATGATGGTAATATTGAATATTTAAAAAATGAAGATAACTGTTTATTTTATGAAAGAGGAAATATTCAGGAAGCGGTTGATAAAATTGAAAGAATAGTTAAAGATAAAGAATTAAGACAAAAGTTAATAAAAAATGGAAAAGAAACCGTAAAAAATAGAAATTGGAAATCTATTGAAAAAGAAATTATTGAAGTATATATTGGAGATAAAAAATGAAGAATGTTAGTATAGAAAAACTTTTTCTAATAATTGGATTTATAATTGGCTGTTTATTTATATATATAATTCCCCCTTTTCAATCTCCAGATGAAGATAGTCATTTTAAAAAGGCCTATTCAATCTCAAACGGTAACTTCTATGAAAGTTCCAATGGAGAAATAATTGGATTAAAAATTCCTGTTACAATGACTGAGTATATTTCTGAAAAGTTAACTATGGCTAGTGATCGTGAAAAAAAGTATAGTTATAGTGATTGTTATTATGATCAACTTTTACCTGGGAATTTTTCTAAAGTATCATTACAAGAGGTTTCAACTTCAGCAGCAACTCCAATTGCCCATTTAATTCCAGGAATTGGCATTACAATCGCAAAGATTTTTGGCCCGCTTTTAGTTGGTGGTAGTCCTTCAGTTTCTTTTATGCTCTATTTTGCTAGATTTTTTTCTTTACTTTCGTATTTATTAATAGGTTATTTTGCTCTAAAAGTAACTCCCATGTTTAAAAAAAGTATGTTTGCCATTTTATTAATGCCAATGTCCATTTTTTTAGCAAGTATGGTTAGTTATGATAATTTATTAATAGCTATTTCTTTATTAACTGTAGCATCAATATTAAAACTTATATATGATAAAAAGGAAATGTTTAATAAAAATTGGTTTATATTATTTACTGTTACTGGATACATTCTTTTAAATATAAAGATTGTTTATGCACCTTTAATGGCACTACTCATTTTTGTACCAAAGGAAAAATTTAAAAATAAAGAAAATAAAGAGAAAATTAAAACGTATATCAGATTAGGGCTATTAATTATTTTACTAACTATTATTTTCAGGATTCCTAATTTATTACTGAGTGCTACTGAATCAAATTCACTTTCAGGAAAACAGTTAAGTTTTGTGCTAAATCATCCATTTACTTATTTCAAAATTCTTTTAATAAATCTAAAAGATCAATTTTGGCCACAAATATATTGGATGATTGGAACTTTTGGTCTATTAGATACATATATACCACCGTTATTTATTTTTATATCTTTAATAAATT
>JAQXIG010000129.1 GCA_029007685.1 bacterium
TCTGAAAAAATATATTAAAAAAAGAATTTTTATAAAGATGAGGTAAAATGATCAAATTTAAGGATTGGAATATTTTTTTAAATAGTAAGGATAAATACTAAAATTGATGGTAATTTGATAGTAGAAATATATATATTGTTGTTTGGGCAATTTATCAAAGAAATAAAAATATTACCTCTTATTGGAGAATATCAAAATCAGATGGATAGTTAAATATTAAGTACCCAGAGGGAATAGAACTACAGGAGAGATTATTTGAAGAAAAACATTCAATTATTCAAAAAGGCAGAACTAATATTAGATACTATGTTAAAGACTATGAAAAAAGTTTATATGATTTAATATAATTCAAACTACTATTTAATAATAGGATTATCATAATTGATAGTTTTTTTATTGATATGATAATTTGTTAAATTTAGTTATAAACCTTTATTTACAAGAATACAATGTATTGCAATTAGTGGGGGGTAGTATATGACTAAGAAAATTCTTTTTTTCTTTCTTTTCCTTTTTTTGATAATTCCAGGTTTTGTTAGTGCTAGTGATTCTTCGATAGCTAGGGTGGGAAATTATTATTATGATACATTGGAAGATGCTATTGCTAATGCTAGTAGTACTGATACTATTGTATTAGTTTCTAATGTGATTTTGAGTGATACTTTACTTATTAATAAGATTGTTAATTTAAATCTTAATGGAAAGGATATTGTAGCGCCGGAGAAGGTTTTTCAGGTTCAAGGGGGTACTTTAAATATTACTGGTAAGGGTACGATTAAAGAGAGTGTTCCTAATTATGGAGCTATAATGATTAAAGGTAGTACTACTGCTACTGACCGTGAATATAGTGTTGTCAACATAGGAAAAGATGTAACTTTAGAAGGATGGTCAGGAATTTTTATTAATCAAGAATCTTCTAAAGCTTATGGGGTTGTTGTGAATTTAGCTGGTAGTATCAATGCTTTGGATGATAGTAGTGGTGGTAGTGGAGTAGGGGTTTATGTGAATGGTAAAATTCAGCATCTGGATAATACTCCTATTGTTAATATTTTGGATGATGTTCGAATTGTTTCTAGTGGTACTGGACTTTATATAGCGGGATATTCTATTTTTAATATTGGAAAGGCCTTTATTTCAGGAGTAGAATCTGGAATTGGGATTAAGGCGGGAATTTTAAATATCAATGGAGCTACTGTAGAATGCATTGGTGATAATTCCACTCCTACTACTGGAAATAACAATGGAATCAATTCTTCGGGGTCTGCCATTCAGATAGAGTCTAATAGTGGTTATGCAGGTAATATGGAATTTAATATTTCATCTGGTAATTTTACCAGTAAGGAGAGTAATGTTTTATATGAATATATTGGAAAAGGTAGTTCTACTTTAGTAAAATCTATTCATATTTCTGGTGGTACTTTTATTAGTAAGTCTTTAAAAGGTGTATTCTTTTTTTCAAACTCTTTTCAAGATAAGCACAAATCTTTTGTATTGGGAGGAAGGTATTCCTCTGATCCAAGTTTATATCTTGGAACTGGATATAGTACGATGTTAGAAAACGATTTGTTTACGGTTGTAAAGAATACAACTAAGTATGTTGATTCTGATCATATTTACATTAATAGTCGTAATCATTCTGGCAATCTTATTTTGATTTTTGTAGTGGTTACGGCGATTATCACTGTGGGATATTGTAATCGAAATAAGATACTTTGTTTATTAAAAAGATAAATTGCTTGTTAATCAAAGTATTATTTCGTGGATCGCGAAATAGTTTTATTTGTTTGTTTTTTCTAACTATTGCTTTTAATCATAATTACTCCAATTAGTACTAGTATTGATACGATTACTTTTTTTAATAATTCTTTTTTATTTTTATTCCATATAAATTCTACTAAGGAATTGAATAATGGTGTTAATGCAAAGAGTGATGCTACTATAATGATATTTCCTAATTCATAGGCTTTTATAGAAGAATTTAGCATGATACACCAAAAAAAAGCGGAGAGTAAACATAATCTTTTGTTGTATAAATTAAATTCCTTTTTTACGTCTTTCCATTTATATCTACCCATTGTTTTTATTACTAACGAGGGAATGCAAGCTGTTAAAAATGTGTAAAAAGCGATATTAAATTTCGATGAAATATTTATATTTATGATCATCAATATAGCAAAGAGAAAATTAGAGACTAAACTCATTATGAAATATTTATTCATTTTTAATTTGTTTTTATCCCATGTTAATAGTAGATTGGCAATAATAATGATGGTTGCTCCTATTATTTTGGTTAATACTACTTTTTCTTTCATAAATATTACGCTAAGTATGATGATAAAGACGGTTGACATTTGTTTTAGCATACTGAAAATAGAAGGATCTAAGCCATATCTAGCTTCTATATTTAATCTATCTGTAATAGCATATATTATAGATATTGCTAATAGTATTATATAAGTAGTCATATCTGTAGGTAGTTTTAATTCAAATAATGGAATTAGAATAATTGCGAATATTGCAGTAAAGAATTCTAATAAAATTGTTAATAAACTAGCATTTTTCATCTTGTGATTTGTTTTTTGAAAGTTTGTGCAAAAAGGATTGCTGTGATTAAGTATAAGATTGTCCAAAATTTCCAATTATTTAATATATTCATGATTACTCCTTTCATTATGGTGATTATATATATTATTATGATTATATCATACACTTTTCATCCTTCAGTGTGGAAATTAGTACTAATATGAATTGTTATATTATGTTATTCATCTTATATTAATCTTTATATTTGTAATAGATTGATACAAAGATTGTTGTTTTTAATGCTTAAATTTGTTTATAAAATAGTATAATAGAATAAGGAGAGTAGGTATGAAGAAAGATATCGTTATTTGTATTGGAGGAATATTTTTTTTAACGATTATTATTTCGATTATGATTGTTTTTTTTGGTAAAGAAGATCAGGTAGTTGTTCAGAAAATGAATGCTATGATACTTGCTAATAATGAAGAAAAAATTACAGTTATGGATCAGAAACATGGCATTTATACATTTCATTATCCTTGTAAAGGAATAAATGGGGGGACATATATTGTGATTGAATATTCTGGATTATTGGATAAGAATAAAGAAATTCAAGAAAATAAAATTCTTAATTGTGAGCGGATGGTATTTTCGCAAAGTGAGAATGAGATTCCTAGTAATTGGTTAGATGATGGAATTTTTAGTGATTATTATGCCTTTGCTTATAATAAGTTACAACAACTATCGTTAGATCAAAAGATTGGGCAATTATTGTTAGCTCGTTATCCTGATTCTGATGCTATTTCGGCGCTTGAGACTTATCAGCTTGGGGGATATGTCTTTTATGCAAAAGATTTTACAGGAAAAACAGAGCTTGATGTACAAGAGTGGATTCAAAGTTTACAAGATTCTGTTACGATTCCTTTATTGACTGCAGTTGATGAAGAAGGTGGAAAGGTGGTTAGAGTAAGCACTAATCCTAAGTTAGTAGCTGAACCATTTTTATCATCTCAGACGTTATATCATAATGGTGGGTTATCTTTAATTCGAGAGGATACTCAGAAAAAAAGTGGAGTTTTGAAGAAGTTGGGACTTAATCTGAATTTAGCGCCAGTTGTGGATGTTTCTACTAATAGTTCTGATTATATTTATGAAAGGTCTTTAGGATTAGGGAGTAGTGAAACT
>JAQXIG010000130.1 GCA_029007685.1 bacterium
GAATAATAATCTAAAGACTAGAAGTATGGGGAATCATCAGTTTGCGATTTCCATCATTCAAGATATGATCAGTCATATAGATAAAGATATTGAAAATAGGAAGCGATAAGAGGTGGTGTTATGATATGAAAGTAAAATATAATTTATTGCACGAGGAGAAAAATACACAAGCTAGACTTGGAACTTTGGAAACTAATCATGGAGTAGTGGATACGCCTATGTTTATGCCGGTTGGGACAAGGGCTACTGTTAAGATGTTAACTCCAGAAGAACTTTATGATGTTCAGGCCGGAATTATTTTGGCTAATACCTATCATTTGTGGCTTAGACCAGGTGAAGATTTAGTAGATCAAGCTGGTGGACTTCACAAATTTATGAATTATAAAGGACCCATTTTGACTGATAGTGGTGGTTTTCAAGTTTTTTCTTTGGCTAGTCCAAAGGATATTACGGAAGAAGGAGTCCATTTTAAAAGTCATATTGATGGTTCTAAGTTATTTTTAACCCCAGAAAAAAGTATTGCTATTCAAAATAAATTGGATAGTGATATTGCGATGAGTTTTGATGAGTGTCCACCTTATCCAGTTACTTATGATTATATGAAAAAGTCAGTTGAAAGAACGCTTCGTTGGGCTGAACGTGGTAAAAAAGTACATGCTAATTCTAATCAAAGTTTATTTGGAATTGTTCAAGGGGGTGAATTCCCGGAACTTAGAAAATGGAGTGCAATTGAGACTGCTAAACTTGGTTTTGATGGTTATTCGATTGGTGGTACGAGTGTTGGAGAAGATAAAGAAACCATGTATAAGATGATTGAATATGCAACTCCTTATATGCCTAAAGATAAAGTACGTTATTTGATGGGAGTAGGAGATCCTTCTGACATTGTAGAGGGAGTTATTCGTGGGATTGATATGTTTGATTGTGTTCTTCCCACTAGAATTGCTAGACATGGAAATGCTTTTACTAAGTTTGGAAAAATTAATTTAAAGAATTCTAAATATAAGGAAGATTTTACACCTCTTCAAGATGATTGTGATTGCTATGCGTGTCGTAATTATACGAGAGCTTATATTCGTCATCTAATTAATGTTGATGAGTCATTGGGTGGTAGACTTTTATCTATTCATAATATTCGTTTTTTAATTCGCTTGACTGAAGAACTCCGAGAAGCTATTAAAGAAGATCGTTTGCTAGAATATCGTGAGGAATTTTATAAAAATTATCAGTCAAATAGCTGATGAATTTGTTTGAACTTAATATAAAATAAATTTCATCTTATGATTGTAAAAAATAAGTATTAAAATTTTGCTTATTTTATAGATGTTGTTATATGAGGAGGTAGTATATGAAAGAGATAAAAATTGCAATGTATGCCGATTATGCAAAAGATGTTGATAGTGATGAGATATGGAAAAAAGATGATGTAGTAGAATATATTAAGAACATGAGAGTTAATAGTAGCAGTAATCGCAGTAGTAAATGTGATAGTAAAGCAAAAGTAGTGAAATATATTTTTGAAAGTGATGGCAAAGTAGTTCGAGTTGGGATTTCTGAAAAATATAAAAATGTGAATAAAGAATATATTGAAGCATTAGAGGAATGGTTATTTATCGATAAAAAACATAGAGGACACATACTTAAACCCATTACAAAGATTGCTATAACAGCTACTGGACTTTCTCTATTAGCTGCTTCATATAAACTTTATTATACAAGTCCAGAGTATCGTATTTCCAAGTTGATTTGGGAAACAGACGTTCATGGTGGTCATGGATGGATAGGTGATGAGAAAGCATATCCACAATATTCTCATGGTTGTATTTTTGGAGAAAATACAGGGGGAAAATCACTTGATGAAAGAATAGAAGAATATTGTATTAAATATGATCTTGGAGAAGATATCACTCAAGCAGCTCAAGAAAAAATGAGAGCATATTTAAATGATGACCTTGAAACTGCAGAGAGCATTGACTTACATGATATATATAGAGAATCGAAAGGAAACAGCAAATAAGGATTTGCATGTTAATTCCTATAGTTAGAATAAATTCTCAGATTAGAAAACACTTAAGATTGTGATCTTAAGTGTTTTCGTTTTTTCTTCGATTAATTCCAATCATACTACCTAGCATAGCAGAAGTAATCATTAAAATATAGTATACGACTGTTTTTATGTTGATTCCTTTATCAAATCCTAAATAGCTAATTAAGAATAACAGAATGATCACTTCTATTCCAATTTTAATTCCTTCTAGCCAACCCTTTTTT
Source organism: bacterium (assembly GCA_029007685.1). GTDB lineage: Bacteria > Bacillota_I > Bacilli_A > RF39 > UBA660 > Alloscybalousia. The sequence goes on from JAQXIG010000130.1 coordinate 2,272, forward strand.
TCCGCTTTGCTGCCAATGTAGATTCCACCTATTAGCATTGATATAATGATCATTCCTAGTTTTAAATAGTTAATACCAGTAGTGCCTACGATATTAAAGTAATATAGCACAGTTAATATTATGTTTACTACTAAAATGGGAATTATAATATAAAGCAGTGCTTTTAAATATTTTAAAACATCCATTATTTTCACCTAGTAAAATTTATGTCCGTGAATAAAAAAATAGACCAATTATCATAATAAAGATAGAGGTGAAATCAATGGACTATTTGGTAGTATTGATTCGAACGGTTTTATTTTATGTCTTGATTACAGTGTTGTATCGTTTTATGGGAAAACGAGAAATTGGACAATTAGGAATTGTCGATCTTATTGTTTCGATTTTGATTGCAGAACTTGCAGCAGTTTCGATTGAGAATCGTGATGAGAGTATTTTTTTGTCGATTGTTCCCATTTTGGCATTAGTATTTATTCAAGTGGGAATGGCTTATTATTCTTTGAAAAATGCTAAAGTTCGAGATGCTTTTGATGGTACTCCTTCTGTCATGATCAATCGAGGAGTTATTAATTTTAAAGAAATGGTGAGACAACGTTATAATATTGATGATCTACTGACCCAACTTAGAGAACAACATGTTCGTAGTATTGCAGATGTTGATTATGCGATTTTGGAAAATAGTGGAAATCTTAGTGTTTTTACGAAAAAAAATAATCAGTTTGGTGATTATCCATTACCTTTGATTTTGGATGGAGAAATACAAGAATCTACCCTGGAAGGACTTTCTAAAAATAGAAAATGGCTTGATAAAATGTTGATAGATGAGAGAGTCGATCTGCAGGATGTTTTTTATGCTTTTTATCGTAACAAAAGTATTTTTGTGATTAAGCACTCAGATTTAAATAAATAAAGACCACTGTTATGGTGGCCTTATCATCATCATGGTGATTAGGAAGGATATCATTATTATGAATTTTTTATGTGAAAAATATGTGATGATTTGATGAAACTAGTTTTTGATTTTGAAATGAAAGGTTGTCCCTTCGCCTTCTTTACTTTTGACACCATATTCGTAATTATGTAATTGTAAAATATTTTTAACAATGGCGAGGCCGAGCCCGGTTCCTACTGTCATTCGTTGATGATTCTTACTAGTTTTATAATATTTATTCCATATTTTTTGTTGGTCTATTTTAGAAATTCCTTTTCCAGTATCCATTACTTCTACTAAAATACATTGGGTTTCTTCGGTTATTTTAATGAAGATTTTTTTGTCATCTCCTGTATAGTTGATGGCATTGTTGATTAGGTTGTACATAACCTGTTCTATTTTATGTTTATCAGCTTTTATCAGTAATTTTGTAGGACTTTTTAGTTCAAAGTGATAATCTAAGGTTGATTCAAAAATTTGATAATGATTTATTATGGTTTGGATTAAATCTATCAAATCGAATTCTTCGATATTTAATTGAATCATTTTGCTTTCCATAACAGAAAGGGATAGGATATCATTTACTAAATGATTGAGACGATCTACTTCTTCGATAATCACATTGAGATTGGCCTCTCTTTTTTGCTTATCTTTATAAGTTAAGTCTTTGACCATTTCGGCATAGGCTTTGATCATAGTGAGTGGTGTTTTTAGATCATGACTGACGTTAGCCATTAAATCTCTTCGTAGTTCTTCCGTTTTGGATAATTCATCTTTAGCATAATTTAGAGTTGTTGATAGTTCATTAATTTCAGCAATGTCTTCTTCGGTTTTAAAATTGACGTTATAATTACCTTGAGCTAATTTTTGTGCTGCTTTGGTAATTTCGACAATTGGTTTTGAGAGATGTCTGGAGATAAAATAAGCTATCGCAAATGATAGAAGTAAGACAATAATACTAACATAGATAAACTGATTTTTTAAAATGGTGATAGTAGATGAGATAGGAACTAGAGATGATGATAAGAAAATGTAAGTACTGTTGTCTAGTTTTAGAGCATAAATTAGGGTTTTGTTCTTAAATAGGGGATTTATGGTTAAATATTGGTCAGTTGTTTGGTTACTTTCAATAAAATTTCGTTTATCATTATTGAAGGTGGAACCTTTCATGCATTCTTTATTATTGGTTGTATATGAGGTTTGCGAATAGGCATTAGTTATTTCAATACAGATGCCAGTTTCGTAGGATAGGGTGGCTAATTTTTCTTGAATCAGGATAGGATTGCTTGATTCTTGGTAAATGGAGATTATTTTTTTACTAATATTGTCCATGTCTTTTCTTTTAGAGTTTTCGTAAAAACTATCTAGAAAAACAATTTGAAAAAGCCATAAAAAGCTTAGGATGAAGATGGATAAAATGATTAGATATTTCCATATTTGTATGTTAAGACTATTTTTAGGAACGGTGCGGAATTTCAAATTTGTAACCGATACTTCTAACGGTGGTAATTATATCGCGATATTTTCCTAAATTATTTCTTAACATTTTTATATGGGTATCTATAGTTCTGTCATCTCCAAAAAAATCATATCCCCAAATACTACTTAATAGTTGCTCTCTGGAGATTGCGATATTTTTGTTTTTGATGAGATAAGTTAGAATTTCAAACTCTTTTGGTGTAACTTTTATATTTTGATCTGCAATTGTGATGGTGTAACTTTTAAAATCTACTATCAAATCTTTATAAATAAATTGATCTTTTAGTGGGGATGAGCGTTTGGTAATGGCTTTCATTCTAGCGATTAGTTCTTTAGGTGAAAATGGTTTGGTTAGGTAATCATCTACACCTAATTCAAATCCGAATAGTTTATCATATTCTTCTCCTCTAGCAGATAAGATAATGGTTGGGATATTTTTTTTCTTTTTTATTTCTTTATAGGTAGCAAATCCATCTAACTTAGGCATCATGATATCTAGTACGATTAAGTCGATTTCGTTTTCATCCAATAAATTTAGCGCTTCTATACCATCTTCGGCTTCTAAAATGGTATATCCTTCGTAGCTACTATATTCTTTAATAACATCACGTATTAACTTTTCATCATCTACTACTAATATTTTCATATTATTCCTCCTTGAAATTATTGTAGAAAGTGATTGTGTATTTTATGTGAAAATTACGATGATAGATTTTCATATGTTTTTACTTTTTGATCATTTTTGGTATGTTGATAAGCCAGTTCTTGGGAGATTCTATTGATGTTATTTTGTCTATCAAGCATTTCATTTTCGATACTATCTAATTTGGATAAGAATTCTTTGTATTCAGGAATGTCATATTGATATTCTTGAAATTCTTTTTGATAAGTCTCTCTTAAATTTTGAATCTGTGTTAAGCTAGTGTTAATTAATTGGGCGATATCATCTGTATCGTTAAGGGCGTGACTAATTAAATTTCGGTAGTCGATGATGTCAGTTTTGATATGTTTTTCAATTACTTGTTTTGGTTTACATAAATCGTTAATTAAACTAATCGCAGTTATCACTTCTAATGCAGCGACTCCGTTGGCTTGTAGCATGGGATTTCTTTTTAAAAGAGCCATTAATAAAAGTGTTTTGCCAATAATTCCTAAACTACTTTTCATTTTTGTTTCTACAATTTCTGTTACTTTTACGGTACTATTTATTTTTTCTTGAATATCACGTAGATATTTTTCACTTTCTGTCATTATTTCGTCCAATGATTTGGTGATGCACTCGATATCAATATATTCTTTTTTCCAAGTTTCAAAGTTTTCATCACGAACTTGGTATTTTTTCTTTGTTTCTTCTAATTGTTCGGTGAAATAGTCTTTTTCTTTTTCAAATTCGATAATTTTATCTATGATAGAGGTGTATAAGTTTTCTTTTTCTAAATTACTGACATAATTTAATACTTCTTTATTTTGATTTACACTGTTTTTATATTCTTCAATTAGATTGGTTAAATATGGATCATGGAGTTTGTAGATATCTTTAAAGGTAGAAGAATTGGTTAGTAATTCTAATTCTCTTTTGATTATTTCTAATTTTCTGATTAAATCGTCAATTCCCTTTGTTATGTTTTCGATGTCTTCTGTTTCTACTGTTTTTTCAAATTGCTGATTTAAAATTTCAAATTCGATAATTAGTTTGTTTAGGTCGTATTGATAATTTTTAAGCATAATTTCTAATTCGGTTGTTAGCGCTAGTTCTAGGAAGTTTTCTTTGGCGGGTGGTGAATAAGATAATGATTGGTTTTTTGGTAGTTGTGTTATGTTTATTTCTTGATTGGTGGCAAGACCTGATTTTTTGGAGAGAGGTTTGTTGTGCGGAGCTGAATCCATTGTTGTGTCAATGATATTTTTTTTAATGGAAATAGAACTAGGAATGGTGCGATCTAAGTTTTTTGGTATTGAATTTGATTGTGATTTGGTGGGTGGTGTCGATCGTGCTTCTTTTTCTTTTGGAATATTAGTAATAGAAAGATCTTGATTGAAAGTTGGTTTTGCTTTTGTAGTTGGATTTGACAATTTTTCTAATGGTATGCTCACTTTTGGTTTGTATTTTTTAGGAGTGATTAATTCTGATTTTTTAGATGATGTGGGGGAGTGATTCTTCTGTTCTGCTTCTAATGGTATACCCACTTTTGGTTTGTATTTTTTAGAAATGATTGGTTCTGATTTTTTTTGAGAAAGTTGGGGTTGTCTTTTTTTCTTTTCGTCTATTTCTTTTTGTAGAAGTTGTTGCTTCTCGATTGCTAGTTTCTTTTTCTTTCTTTTGCTAATTAATTGAAATAGTCTTCTATTTTTATGATTATCTTTACTTCCTTTTGTTTGATTTAACATATTATCCCTCTTTTTCTATGGTTTATTATACTTAAAAATTGTGATTTCGTAAATGGATCATATTAACTTTTTTGTTGACCATTTTGATCAAATATGTTACAATACAGCATATTTAAAGGGGGGATTTTATGTATATTCGAGTAGGAAGTTTGTTCCCGAGCGATACTAGTAAAATTACATTTGAAAGACGATTAAAACAATATCTTCCTGAAGAAATGATTTCTTGTAGTCGTGATTATTGTTTGAAGGTCTTGGCTTGTCCTAATTTTATGGATATTAAGAAAGTCTTTTGCAAGGTTGGTCTTTCTTTTTATCTTGCGTATGCAGAGTGGTTTTCCAATCAATTAAAAAATTCTAGTATTGATTATGATCGAATTGTTTATAATGCTTATCAATTTTATTCTAAAGTTCATACCATTCCTGCTCGTGTACTTCATCCTTATTTACCTAATTTAGCTCAGCTTCAAGGATTACATCAGACGAGAGATATTCAGGATGCTAATTATGTAGTTAGTTTTCTTCGTTTTGAATTGTCACAATCAGAAAATTTCTTTTTACATCTTGCTTATCAATATTTTGACGAATTTGTAGATGAGGTTAAAGATTGTGTATATTTGAAAGAAATTATTGATCAGGAAAGTAAAAAATTAAAACTATATTTAGACCATTACTTTGAACTTTATTTACGTAAGTATTATCAAAAAGAAAACCTTTTAGTGGAGAGAGAGATTAAGGGATGTCGTAAGAAATAAACGAACAAAAATAGGTTCTCCGGAAAATATCTCACTGTAAATAGATGACATTAGAAAGGCTAACTATTAAAAGTCAATA
>JAQXIG010000131.1 GCA_029007685.1 bacterium
ACCAATCATGTTGTTCATTCTAACAATGCTGACCAAGTAGTAGGAAATCAATATACATGGATTATTAATAAAGAAAACGCCCAAAATAAAAGTATTCAAATTGAAATTTCTAATGTAGTTAAGGAAAAACATCAATATTGGTTGATTATTTTAGTATTTAGTGGTATTTTAGTAATAATTTTAATTATATATCTAGTAATAAATCGAAAAAATCGAATAGAAAATCAAATATAGTAGAGGATGGGTTATTTATGAAGTTAAAGTTTAAGGCAGAAGCATCAGACGTAATGATTTTTATTGCTTTTTCTATATTTTTATTTTATATTGTATGCTTAGGAATATTGAATTTTCCATATTTAGCTATCCATGGTCAATTTTATGGATTAAACCCTCTTCCTGCACTACAGTCTGATAAAATTGCTGCTACATTGATGCTATATTTTTTGTTCCTTGGTGGCATTTTCATGTCGGTATCATCGTACTTTTTTGAAAGAGAAAGTGGCGTAGGACTTTCTGTTGGTCAAAAATCTGGAAAGGGATATAGTAGATGGGCCAAAGAAAAAGAAATCAAGGGCGAAGAAAAAGTAAAAATGGTGCATCAAGATGCTGATTTTACTACGGCTGCTGGAGTTCCACTTTTGATGAAGAATAATCAAATTTGGGTTGATGATGGTGAATATCATAATTTAGTTATCGGAGCTACTGGTAGTGGTAAAACCCAAACCATCATATTCCCGACCGTGGAATTACTAGCTAAAAACAGAGAATCTATGATTATCACCGATCCAAAAGGGGAAATTTATGAACAAACATCTAATATGCTTCGTGACAAAGGATACAATGTTTTAGTCTTAAATTTTCGTGATCCACAAGAGGGAAATTGTTGGAATCCTTTATCTTTACCATATCACATGTATCAAAACGGTAATCAAGATAAAGCCATTGAGTTATTAGATGATCTTGCTGCTAATATTTTATATGAAGAAAAAAGTGGCAATGCCGATCCTTTCTGGGAAAAGACCTCTGCTGACTATTTTGCCGGTTTGGCTCTAGGAATGTTTGAGGATACAACCGAAGATAAAATTAACTTAAATAGTATTAGTTTGATGACGACGATAGGGGAAGAAAAGTTTGGGGGATCTACTTTTATTAAAGAATACTTTAATCTAAAAGATCCAGCTAGTGCTGCTTATACGAATGCATCTGGTACCATTATGGCTCCGAATGAAACCAAGGGAAGTATTATTTCTGTATTTAAGCAAAAAATAAAATTATTTGCCTCTCGTGATAATTTATCAGAAATGTTAAGTCATAGTGATATTGACTTAGCTTCGATTGGAGAGAAACCAACTGCTTTATTTATCGTAATTCAAGATGAAAAGAAAACATATCATTCTTTAGTAACTATTTTATTAAAGCAGTGTTATGAAACTTTAATAGATGTTGCCCAAAAGCATGGTGGAAAATTACCGGTTAGAACTAATTTTCTACTAGATGAGTTTGCCAATATGCCTCCTTTAAAAGATATTACCACGATGATTACCGCGGCTCGTTCACGTTTAATTCGTTTTACGATGATCATTCAGAACTTTGCCCAATTAGATCAAGTTTATGGAAAGGAAAATGCTGAAACAATCAAAGGTAACTGTGGTAATATTATTTATTTGATTACTACCGAATTGAAAGCGCTGGAGGAAATTTCTAAAATGTGCGGAGAAGTGAAGTCAAAGAAAGATGATAAAACTGCTTCGACTCCACTCGTGACTATTAGTGATCTGCAAAAGATGAAGCAATTCGAGGTTATTATTATGCGAATTCGAATGAATCCGTTTAAAACTAAATTTATTCCATATTTTCAATGGAAGTTAAAAAAGTATGAGAAGGCAGAGTATCCTCATCGTGAAAAAGTAGAAGTATGTACCTTTGATTTACGAGAATTTGTCAAGGAAAAGAAAAAAGAGAAATTAATGGAGATGATGAATAATCCAGATGTTGCCGCTGGAGGAGGGATGATGCCACCATTCCCAGGAATGGGCATGAGTGGTATGCCTGGTGTAAATCGCCAAATGCCAAATATGACAGGTGGAATGAATCTATTTCCAGGAATCTCCACGGGTATGGGAGGAACGAATCCCATGTCACCATCTAATATGTCTGGAATGAATAGTCCAAAGCCAAATTCTACAATGAGTAATCATGGTGGATTTGATGTGGATGATTTGGTAAAGAAAATCGATGCTAAAATAGCAGAAATAGAAGCAGAAGAAAAAAGACAACAAGCAGCTCAAGAAACTACGATGTCGGATAAAAAGATACAGCCAGAAGCTAGTGCGATCGAATCTACCGCTAAATTAGATATTCCTAAGAAAAAAGGTACAGAACTAAAAGTAGAACCTAATGTTTCCAGCAAAGGGCAAGATCCATCAGTTTCAACAAATCCATCTTCACTAGAAGATTTAATCAATACGATTTCAAAAAAACCACAAGAAAAAAAATCGCTTTCAAAGGAGCAACTTCATACAAGTTCCACAGCACAAGAGGTCCAAGAAACACCAAAGGAACCAACTATTGGAAAACCCATTATTCATGAAGAGAATATTCAAACTAAAGAAATTGATATTACAGATGATCAATTCTTTGATGATTTCTTTGAGGATTAAGAAAATATTCGTACACAGAAGTCACGTATGCAAACAGTAATTTATTTTATGAGATATGCTAAATCAATTCTAAAATTACTGGATATAAGGAATCGTGATCATTTCTACTACTCATCCATGCTAAAGACGGAATTTAAAAATGGAAAATGATCAGTACTAAAAAGCGGTTGTCTCTTGTATGTATGTATGTATGGCTCTTTAGTAAAAATGTTGTGATCGTATCTCATACTATAACTATATTATTTTATTGATTAAACTATCATTAATATAACGGGAATTTATGGGATCATAGTTACAAACCCACATGAATACCATAAAGGAACATATAATATAGTGGTGATCATAATGTATGATTCTATGGATATAGAACAAATAGACTCCATTAGTATCGACAATAATTTAATAGACATTAGAGATAAATATGAATATATCTTAAGTCACATCAATAGGGCGATCAATATCCCCTATACCTATTTAGTGATGATGCCAGAAAATTACTTAGAAAAAGAAAAAACATATTACTTGTATTGTGATAGTGGCACGAAAAGTCAAAAACTTTCTACTTATCTCAATGAACAAGGATATAAAACAATAAATCTAATTGGTGGCTATCATAGTTATCAAAATAAAAAATCCAACTATCATTAAAATAGTTGGATTTTTTCTATAAAACCCATTCATTTTATGTTATAGTAAAAGAGGTGAAACATATGCAATCAAATGAGGTCATTTTTTATGGAATATGGATTTTAGAAATTTTTTTAATATTAGTGATCTATATGATTTCTCAACAAAAAGAAGAAAAAAAAAGCATGATGAAAAAACAGAACTTAGAAATAAAAAAGACATTTTATTTACTCAGTCTTTTTCTAATGTTTACTTCTATAATATGGATAATTCCTCCATTATTAGCAAATACAGCAATATGGTGGAACCTAAAAGAAAAATGTCAATTTTATTGTGCAGTTAATTCTTTATTTTTAATGTTTAGTCTTTCCTTTCGTTCTAAAAAAGCATGGTCAATCCTTAATGATTACCATAGCTATCTTTGTATCACATTATCCAGTATTGTAGCACTGATTATTGCTTTATCCAGTAATTGGTATCGCACAGAAATTACTTTGGTTCATGCAACTATCAGTATGATGTTCATTATTCAAGGTGAAAAAGCCCTAAAGCAAGAAAAAAGAAAATTACAAGATCAGGAATGGTTCATCCTAGCTGGAATTCTTCTTATTCAAATTATTTACAGTAGCATTGTGTTATTCAGTTACTTACGCATTTTATTTTTTTAGGAGGAACATTATGAAAAAGAAACCATCTAGTACAAAAAAGAAAATCTTAAATTTCCTAAAACAATACCTCGGTATCCTAACCTTCCTACTATCTGGAATTGGATTAATTTTAAACATAGGTATTTGGTATTATCAACAGTGTAGAAAAACTGACTTTTTAATCAACTATTATATTCAAAAAATTAATATCAATCAACAAGAAGCCAACAATGCAGAAATAAAAAAGCATCTATCTTATGAAACTGTAAACAATGACCTTAATCAAATCATCAGAAAATTCAAAGATGAATTAAAAGATTATTATGTAACTTATCTAATCTTAGAACAATATCAAACTTTGTCTGCTGAACAACTCACATTAATTCTAAAAAATAAAAGTCATTCTGTTCCTGAAGAATTCAAAGAACTAGACTTGGAAACTAAAGAAAAAGTTCAAGAATTTCATATTCGATATACGATTCCTCAAAATAGTGGAATTAAAATTCCAATTTCCATCTGTAAATATGAAGAGCAAACTATGAAAAAGTTAGATTGTCTTTTCAAAGAATATGAACCTTTAAGTATTCATTTTAAAAATAAGTATTTATTATCTCGTCAACGAAAAGAAGTACGAGAAATAGTGGAAGATTTAGTTGTGTTTGAAAATGAAATCATTAATGGAAAGGGAAGTGAAGCACCTACAAGATCCACAAAAAAATGGTTTCAAAAATAATAAGAGCCATTCTGATTAAGGGTATTAAATTAAGATCATCGTTCCAAAAAATAAAAAATAATGGATCAGTGGGAGAATATCCTCTTTTTCTTTTAAAAGTCAATCGTTAGGACTTTTGTTGAACCTTTAAGCAATGACACTCACTTTCTTTATATAGCAGAACATTTGGTTGTTTTTAACCAAAATTTTATGATGTTATCCTATTTTCACATAGACAAACAAAAGATTTGACTCAAATTTCTATTGGATCTAGTAATGAATGTATTATAGTATATAAAAATCAACTTATTTAGGCAGTGCCTGTCTATATCATTAAAAATGAAGATGATTGGTTGATCTTTCATCTACACCTCCATTACGAGTATTAGCAATCCAATTTTTATTCATGGTCTAAAAATGATTTGTGTGGGAGCTTTCTTTAGAATTAACAATCTTAATTAGGTGGTAAAAAAAGATGAAATAAGCAATAGATCTTTTACATTTTTGATGAAATTTGTAAATAAGATTGATTCTAATTTCTCAAAAAATGAGTCATGTTTATGTTACATAAAATTGCCGGTCTAAATATCTGGTTGACAAATGGTATGTGTGTGATACACTTAAGTCATATAGCATAAAAAGGAGTTATGTAGTAGTGGAAAAAAATAATAAATTAACAGCTGCTATCATTAATTTTATTGTGATCGTGATCGCAGCATTTCAACCTTTCATGAGTTTTGATACTCAAGAATTTTTAACTGGTAGTATCAAGGGTTATTATTCAGTCATGATAGGATGTCTATTATTCATCTATGCTCATAAAGTTAAAAGTAAGATGGTAACTATTTTAGCCTACCTTTTTGCAACTATAGGTTTTGTTACTACGTTTACGAAAGTATATGAAGTAGTAAATGATGTAAAAGGGATATTAAGTGTGGAATATGGTCTAGGTTTTTATCTTTATATCTCAACAGCGATCATTTTCATTATCACTATTTTTATCCCTAATATGGCCAGTAAGGAAGTAAAAAATCAAGGTTCCATCACTACGAATGATCATTTAAATATCGATGTGACTGGTATTGATCCTGATTCCTTTCATATTTGTAATATGATACTAGGAATCAAAGATATTCCATTTCATTCAGTAGTATTACTAAAACATGATAGTGATCGCAATGTTTTATCCTTAGAATATTCAAAAGAGAAAAAGATCATGATGATCAAAATTCCGGTTTCTAATATTCAAGAGCTTAGTTTTAAAAGCGATATTTCTATCAGTTATGTTCAACAAGAAAAAAATAGTGCTGATATTGAGGCCGCTAACGAACTATTAGTATATTCTCTAATCGGTACTGGAATTCCTGGCATATTAGGAGCTAATCTAGTAAATAGCCTCGTAACTGATTATCAGAAACCTGATTTAACAGTGTCTTATTTAATAACGGTGAAATGTTTATATCAAACAGAGCTAATCGAGATTAAACTAACTACCAAAAAGAAACCAGAAGCATTTATCTCTAGAATAAAACAAAATCAAAATGTCCAATCATAGCTGAGTCCTTTTCTGATAAAATCATCTTATCAGCGAAAGGATTTTTTCTAGTAGAAATAGAAAAAAGTACTTTTCAATTTCTAAGAAGTTATGCTATAATGAGCAAGTATTTATGTAGGAGTGATTTTATGAAAAAAAGAAATATTGCGATTATTGCTCATGTTGACCATGGAAAAACCACTTTAGTAGATCAAATTTTAAAATCTAGTGGAACATTTCGTGAAAATGAAGATGTTAGCGATTTATCAATGGATTCCAACCAATTAGAAAAAGAAAGAGGAATCACTATTTTAGCCAAAACCACCGCAATTAATTACAAAGATTACCGTATTAATATTATGGATACTCCTGGACATGCTGATTTTGGTGGTGAAGTAGAACGTATTATGAATATGGTAGATGGTGTTTTACTAGTCGT